>JAGQIY010001378.1 GCA_020430865.1 Myxococcales bacterium | reverse complement strand
TGGTCCCACCGGCGCCGCCCGCCGTGCCCCCGCTGCCTCCTGAGCCCCCGCTGCCGCCTGCTCCGCCGCTCGCGCTCGCACAGGCATCCGTCGGCACCGCGGTGATCACGCAGGGCGCTTGCTCGAAGGCCGTACAGCTCGAGAGCTTGCCGTAGTAGCTCACGCACTCGTTGACGGTCCCCTCGTCGTACACGTAACAGTCGCTGCCGCCCGCTGGACGGATGTAGTCTGGACACGGCGCGCGCTGCACCGAGCCGCAGCCCAGGGCGCTGCGTTGTGCATCCACCGCAGCCGTGAGCGAATCGCACGCAGTGGCCTCGTCGATCGTCGTGCCACTCGGCGCGGGTTGGTAAGCACCCGACCTCGGCGTGATCACGGGGTTGGTGTCCTTGGACTCCGAGCAAGCCGTGACCCAGCCAATCAGCAGCAGGCCGACCGCACCGATCCCGATTGCGCGCGTTGCTCTGGAACTCATCACCTCAAGCTAACCTCAATCCCGGCCGCCTCCGCAAGCATCGAATCCGTCGCCGGATCCCGGCGCGGGAGCCGACGATTGACGGCAGCCTCCCGCGCAGATACCGGGACCGGCGTCATGCCTGTCCGCAACGTCCTCCTCTCCGTCTCCGACAAAACCGGGATCCTCGATCTCGCCCGCGCACTGGTCGAGCAAGGCGCTCGCTTGCTCAGCACCGGTGGAACCTTCAAGCAGCTGGAATCAGCTGACATCCCCGTGTCCACGGTGGAGAGCTACACCGGCTCCCCGGAGGTCATGGACGGCCGGGTCAAGACGCTGCACCCGAAGGTGCACGGCGGCATCCTCGCCAGAGAGGGCACGGACGAGGCCGATCTCCAGCGCATTTCCGCGGAGTTCATCGACATGGTGGTGGTCAACCTCTACCCCTTCGAGGCCACCCTCCAGAAGCCGGACGCGGCCTTCGCCGATCTGATCGAGAACATCGACATCGGCGGTCCGAGCATGCTGCGCTCGGCGGCGAAGAACCACGCGCGAGTCTCGGTGGTCTGCGACCCCAGCGACTACGCCCAGATCATCGACGAGTTGAAGGCCGAGGGGGGCCTCAGCCAGTCCACCCGCCAGCGCCTTGCGGCCAAGGCGTTCGCGCACACCGCGGCCTATGACGCCGCGATCTCAGGCTGGCTCAGCAAGCAGGATCAAAGCGACGGCTACCCGAGCTTCATGACCCTGCCCTTCGAGAAGGCCTACGGCTTGCGCTACGGGGAGAACCCGCATCAGAAGGGCGCCTTCTACCGTGAACGTGGCGCAGCGCCCGGCAGCCTTTCCCGTGCGGAATCGCTAGGCACCGGTGCGAAGGAGCTGTCCTTCAACAACCTGGTGGATGTCGACGCGGCGCTCGAGGCGGTGCGCGAGCTGGAGGGCCCGGGGGCCGTGGTGATCAAGCACGCCAGCCCGTGCGGTGCGGCAACCGCGGGCGACCTCAGGAGCGCGTACCACGCGGCCCGTGAAGCCGACGCGATGAGCGCCTTCGGCGGCATCGTGGCGCTGAACCGGGAGGTCGACATGGCCACCGCAGAAGTCCTTGCGGAAACGTTCATCGAGTGCATCATCGCACCGGGGTTCGCGCCCGAGGCGCTCGAGCGCCTGCGCAAGAAGAGCGCGCTGCGCCTGCTGGCCACCGGCGAGTGGCTCGATCACACCCACCGCGCCATGACCTACAAGCGCATCGGGGGCGGCATCGTGGTGATGGACCGCGACGCGAGCGGCGCCGGCGAGGTGCGCGCTGGCAAGGTCGTGACCAAGCGCGCGCCGACGGACTCGGAGCTCGCCGCGCTCGAGTTCGCCTGGAGCACCTGCAAGCACGTGAAGAGCAACGCCATCGTCCTCGGCAAGGCGGACGTCAACGGCTCTGCCTTCGCCACGGTCGGCATCGGGGGCGGCCAGACTGCCCGGGTCACCGCGGTGCAGATCGCCTGCGAGAAGGCCGGCGAGGCCGCCAAGGGCTCCGTGATGGCGTCGGACGCGTTCTTCCCCTTCCCCGACGGTGTCGAGGCCGCCATCGCCGCTGGCGTCACGGCGGTCGTTCAGCCTGGCGGCAGCAAGAAGGACGAAGACGTGATCGCCGCCGCGGACAAGGCGGGCATCGCCATGGTCTTCACCGGCGTACGCCACTTCCGCCACTGAGTCTCGAGCCGCTGGGGGCCAATCCGCCCGGCTTTGAACGGGGCCCGGCCCGAGCCGATTCCGGGCCTCCCGAAGCCTGCACAAACTTGGCCCGTTTCGCGGCTCCATGACATCCGAGGTCCTGCGCTTCGATAACCCCGGGAACGTTCCGGGAGGCGCGAGGAGGATCTCAGGCATGGCTGGTATTCAGAAGATCTGCGGAGTGTGCGGATCGGAGTTCGAACCTCGCTTCAGCTACCAGATGGAGGAGCGGACCCTCGAAGATGCTTCCGGACGCCCGCGCGCGAGCTTCGCCTTCTACTGCTCGCAGCAGTGCCTGGAGCACAGCCACGCACAGGGCGACGCGGGTCTCACGAGCTGCGATGCCTGCGCCACCTCGTTCAAGCTGGAGCTCGCGAGCCAGGTGCTGTTCGTCGACAAGCAGCGGCGCTACGCCTGCACCAGCGAGTGTCGTCAACAAATCCTCGAGGAAGCACGCGGCGTGCGCCTCGGCGACATCCACGCCGAGCAAACGGCGGACCGCGCCGAGGTTCAGGCTGCGGAGGGCGATGACGAGCTTCCTCCAGTGCTGCGCCCGACGGCGCCTCCCCCGCCACGCGGCGAGGTGATCGAGATGACTCCCGCGGCCCAGAAGCCTGCCCGCGCGCCGGAGAAGAGCGCCGCTCCGCGCATCCTCGCGGTGTTCAACCACAAGGGCGGCACCGGCAAGACCACGACCAGCGTGACCATCGCCGCTGGACTCGCCGAGCGCGGCGCCAACGTGCTGCTCGTCGACACCGACGCCCAGGGCAACGTCGGGGTCTCCCTCGGTCTGCCAGTGGAGCGCTCGCTGTATCACGTGCTGGTGATGGGCTTGCCGGTGAAGGACGCCGTGAAGACGGTGCGCCCGGGCCTCGATGTCCTGCCCTCCAACGAGACTCTCGCCGCTGCGGAGCTCTACCTCGCGGGGCGCAAGCAGCGTGATCGCGTGCTCGCGTCACGCTTCGAAGGCGTGCTCGACACCTACGACTTCGTGGTCGTCGACTGCTCTCCCAGTCTGTCGTTGATGAACCAGAACGCGCTGGTCCTGAGCGACGCCGTGCTCTGCCCCGTGGCCTGCGACTACCTCTCGCTGGTTGGTGTGCGGCAGGTGCTGCGCACCATCAAGCACGTCAACAAGCTCTTGAACCATCCCGTGCAACTATGGGGAATTCTTCCAACTTTCTTCGATAGCCGGGCACGCATCTGCCACGAGGCGCTGGACACGCTGCGGGAGCACTTCCGGGAGCGCTGCCTGCCCCCGGTGCGCTCCGCGATCAAGGTCAAGGAAGCGCCCGCGCAGGGCAAGACGCTGTTCGAGTACGCGCCAGGGTCCAGCGCGGCCAGCGACTACCTGAAGATCGTCGAGCGTTTGCTCGCGGAAACAAACCTTGGTGCGACCTCCGACGAGGTGGCGCCCGAGAGCAGTGAGCAGACCTCTGCCCAGGGCTCTCATCGAACCACTTCCAGCGCGGACATCGCGTTGCCAGCATGAATGAGGAGGCCCGGGTGAGTGATCGAGACGACTACCGACAGGCAGCTGCGAAGCTGCTAGACCGCGACGAAGTAGAGGGCGTGCTTTCGTCCACCTTCTATTCCGCGGGGAACGCGGAGCGCGCAAAGCCCGTGCGCGCCGTGCCCAAGACCGAGAAGCCGACGCACTACAAGGTGATCTGCATCTCCATGTACACCGACGACCTGAAGCGCCTCGACGACATGGTCGACACGCTCAAGGCCCGCGGCTTCACGAAGGCCAACCGCAGCGCGCTGATCCGCTACGCCCTGAGCGAAGTGGATCTCGAGAGCGTCCCCAAGGGGATCTGACCCATGCCTGAGCCTCGAGTCCGCCGTTGGCTCGAGGTTCGGGTTTGGGGGTGAGGCTCAGCGGGAGCCTCACCACCCGCCGAGACCGCCGTCCGGGGCTCGCGCTGGCCGATCCCCGAACAGCGACATCCAGCGCGCGCTCGACGCGCGCTGTCGGCCAGAGCGCAGGTGACTTGCAGCCGGCGTGTGGTTTCTTCAGGATGCCCGCCGATGACGCGACTCGCCTTCACCGACCACCGCCGTGACCCGGGCGGCTGGGCGAACCAGCTCCACATCAGCAACGAAGCCATCGAGCTCTATCTCGACTCCGACGTGCTTGATCTGCACGTCGACAGCTTCATCTGGGATCGCGTCTTCGGCTACGACCTGACGAAGCGCCACGGCCTCGGCCTGTTCAAGGGCGCCTTCTACAGCCAGGTCGACTTCCCGCGCATGCTCGAGGCCCAGCTCAGTGGCGCCATCTGGGTGATCACCACCAACCCGACGCGCAGCGCCAGGGGCCGTGAGCGCGCCTTCGTGAAGAACATCCAGCGCCTCCAGGCCTGGTTCGCCAAGGTGCCCGAGCAGTTCCAGCTCGTGAGGAACATCCGCGAGTATCGAGAAGCTCGTGCCGCAGGGAAACATGCCGCCTTCGTCGGCATCCAGGGCGGCAACGCCCTCGACTACAAGCCCGACAGCCTCGACCTGATCCCCAAGGATCTCGTCCTGCGGATCACGCTGGTACACCTCTCGTCGTCGACCCTGGGGGTCACGTCGTCGCCGATGAAGGCCGGCGGAGACACCGGGCTGACCCACGCTGGCGCCGAGTACGTTCGTCGTCTGAACGAGAAGCGCATCTTCGTCGACCTGGCGCACATCAGCCGCAAGGGCTTCTTCGACGCCGTCGAGGTCCACGACAGGTCGCAGCCGCTGATCGTGACTCACACCGGCATCGACGCCGTCCACCAGCACTGGCGCAACCTGACTGACGAGCAGCTCAAGGCGATCGCCGACACCGGAGGCACGATCGGCGTGATGTATCAGTCGTCGTTCCTCGATGGCTCCACGTTCGGCTGCAAGGCGAGCGCCATCGTCGATCACCTGGCGCACATCGTGGAAACCGTCGGTGAGGACCACGCTTCGCTGGGCAGCGACTGGGATGGCGCGATCACGCCGCCCAGCGACATGAAGAGCTGCCTCGAACTGCCCAAGCTGGTGCAGCTGATGCTCGATCGAGGCTGGAGCGACACCCGCATTCGCAAGATCCTCGGCGGGAACTTCCTGCGCACCGTCGCCGCGCTGCGCGGAGAGTAGGCTGCGGCCGGCGACGAAGATCGCGCGAGGAAGTGCACGCGAAGAGAAACCACGTGGGAACGACGAGCAGGGCTCGCGCGTGGGGCTGAGTACCACAGAGCACAAAAAGCGAAAGGCCCCACTCGGCGGATGCGTGGGGCCCATCGGAAGAGCGCGAGCGGGACTCGCGCAGACTACTCACATCGAGTCGAACTCGGACAGGTCGACGGCGCGATCGTTGTCCTCGATCTCGGCGTCGCTGTCGTCGTCGTCGCCGTCGACGTCGGAGTAGTCACCGTCGTTCTCCGCGGTCACCTTGCCGCCGCGTCCCGGCTTGACCTTCATCCCGCGTAGCTCGTCGTCGGTGAGCTTGGGCAGGCGACGGCGCCCGACGGGACCCTCGTCGACGTAGTCGCGCAGCGCTTCCATGTCGTTCAGTGCTTCCATCTTGGCCAGCGCTTTCACTTCGACCTGCCGAATGCGCTCACGGGTGAGGTTCATGATGGCTCCTACGTCCTCCAGCGTCGTGCCTCCACGGTCGGCCACGTCCAGGGCACACGATTCGTTCATCTCCCATACCTCGAGGTCCGGGAAGTTCAGCTTGATGGCCCCGGTGCGCGGGGACACGTCGATGTACAGGTGGTGCTTGCAGGACACGAACGGACAGGGCCGTGGACCGTCGATGCAATCGGTGCGGCTCCTGGGCTTCCAGTAGTCCGTCTCCGGGTAGAGCAAGCGACCGATCTCGAGCTCGCGCTTCGTCATCCGCTTCACGCTGATCGTGCGCGCGCGCACGTCTCGCTTGCGCCGCGAGCGTCGTTGCTCTCGAGTGATCTCCTCGTCCTGTTCCTGATTGAGCGCCGTGGCGCCCTCGGTCGTCAGATTGCTCTCTTTGATTTCCATTTTCCGCCGTGCTCCGCTGTTTTCGGTCCCCGCGCTGCCTCTGCGCGAAGGACGCACGATCCCGTTCGCACCCAGAGTCCCGCTCTGACTACGCCCCCGGGATCCCGCTCTCGCGCCCGCTGGCGCGAACTCCCATTCTGCTTTGCCCTGGGGAACCGTTCAGTTCGTCTTCGGACCACGATCCCGTCGTGTCCCGTGCCCACGCCGCGCGTGAAAGCCAATCCCCAGTCGCTGATTCGTGCTCAAGCTCTCAAAGATGACGTCCCTCAGGACGCCGCAACGCTCCGGATCTGGGTGCGTGAGGTAAGCCGCTTCTCCAAGCTGGACAGCCGATTGACCAGGCTCGCGCCCAGCCCCTTGGCTTCATTCATCTCTGCCACCGCCGACTGCGCGATCGGATCGGCGCGGCGTTCGTCCATGACTCGATCAAGGGTCTCGAAGAGGCTGCCCAGCGTGCGCTCCAGCTGCTCGAGGTCCCCGCGCATGAACAGGAACTCGCGCTGGATTTGCTCGATGGTGTAGCTCTCCGCCATCATCTCCTTGATGCGCTGGATCTGGCGCACCACGCTGACCGGGTAGATCCCCTGGGAACCACGGTGCTTGCCCTTTCGCCCCACCCGCACGCTGCGCGGGAGCAACCCGAGCTGGACGTACTTGCGCAGGGTGGCTTCGCTCAGAGCGATGCCGTAGCTGGCAAACAGGTCGAGGATTTCGCCGGACGTCATCCCCTTGGCGAAGCGCTCTTCGACCAAGAGGAGAGCGTCATCGTCCAAGGCTCCACCGAGCTTGCCCCCCATCAACTGCACTCCCAACTCAGCCACTTTGCTTCAACCGCCCGCTGTGCGTCCGTCTCGATGTCTGGTGCGCTCCGCCGGGAACTCATCGCTCCGCCTTGAAGGCGACTCGGTCCAGACTTCGATCTTCCGCCCCACCCGCGACGACCTCGCCGTCGACGCAAGTCAATATATTCTACTGAGTAGATCCCCCCCAAACGCTTTAGACGAGAAAATTTGCGCAGATCCTCATCCCGCTCCATGGACGCTATTTGGGATCAACCCTATGACATTTGTTGTCACACCAATGGAATGTCCATGGAGCTTATCCGATGTCCATCGAGCGCCCGGAATGGACTCACGCGAGGTCGCGCGGAGGCGCTCTTCGAGCACGGGGTCGCGACCGCTCGGGGCGACGCAGGAGATCACACCACAGCCGGTGAGCTCGGGCCCACAGAATGGCGAACGCTTTTCCGCGCTGTAACGCCAGTCGGCATGCTCACACCGTCCACGACGGCCAGTCTCCTGTCTCCGTCGCATCACCCGGCCAGCTCATCCAGGCACACGAGAAGATTCTACGTCGACTGCACGACACAGGGGCGTTCGCCCGTGTTCTTGGCGGTGTGTGCTGAGAAGGCGGACGGCTCAGGAGGCCGGATAGTCGTAGGCCGTGATCTCCAGCGTGCGATCGGTCGTCGCATGCGCTGACGCAGCTGGACCGTCGCAGATGCGCCGAACGGCGCTGGCGACGGCAGCTGGCAGGGCGACGGCAGCTGGCAGGACGGCCGCACTCGGCAGACACTGCAGCAAGGCCCGCGCGGCGACGCCCCCCGAGGGTCGGTCGGCAGGCTGCTCGGCGAGGAGCTGATGGATCACCCGCGCCAGCGCTGGGGGCAGGTCGGGGCGTAGGGCGTCTAGCGGTTCGGGCGCCCGCCAGCTCAGCCGTCGCGGGTGCACCCAGGTGTCGCTTCCCCATGGATTTATTCCGGACGCCAGCTCGTAGAGCACGAGGCCCAGCGCAAACACGTCGCTCGCGGGGCTCAGCGCCCCACCCCGCGCCTGCTCTGGCGAGAGGTACATCGGCTTGCCCTTGACCACGCCGCTCGCTGTCCAGGCCTCCCGGGCGGCAGCGCGAGCGATGCCGAGGTCGATCAACTTGACCGCACCGTCTCGCCCCAGCATCACGTTGTGGGGCGAGACGTCGCGGTGGACGACTCCGCCGTCGATTCCAGCCAGTACATCCAGCGCACCGCCGAGCTCCGCGCCGATCGCGACCAGGAGCTCTGCGTTCACCGTCGTCGAACCACAGCGCTGCAGCCTCGCCATGTCGCAGCCGTCGACGAACTCCAGGCAGAGCTCCAGCTGCCCGTGCTCATCCTCCAGCAAGTCGTAGAGTCGGACGACATTTCCGTGCGATATCAGCGCGAGCAGCCGGGCTTCCTCTGCCAGCGCCCGCCTCACGCCTCCGTCGAAGCCGCGGGCCCGCTTGATGCAGACGTCGCGGGAGAAACCCCGAGTGAACTGGAGGGCACGCCAGACCTCCGCGAAGCCTCCTTGCCCCAGTCGCTCCCTGAGTTCGTAGCCCACGACACGACGACGATAGCGCTTGCGCATGCGTGGTTCGTCGGACACGCGCGGGCCGAGTTGCGCGGATTGGAGCGGAAACGCTCTCGAGGCTGTGGGGGCAGGCGCCGGAAACACGCCCCGCGCGTCGGTCAGGCCGAGGGTTTTACCCCCAGAGCCCACGAGCTGTACTAGATTGCTGCGCCATGGCGTTGGCGCGCTATCGGGACGTCACCGCGGGAGGCGCCAGGCTTCGCGTCGCGGACACCGGCAGCGGATCTCCCGTGGTCTTGCTCCACGGGATGTTCATGGATCACCACACCTGGTCCCGCGTCACGCCGGAGTTCGAAGAGGACTTCCGCATCATCACCCCTGACCTGCCTGGCTTCGGTGAGAGCGAGAAGCCCCCGCCCAGTCGCTTCGGCTACGGCTTCGACGCCTTCGCCGACTGCGTCGCGGGGCTGTACGCCGGGCTCGGCGTGGGCCGAGCTGCGCTGGTGGGCCATGACCTCGGCGGCTCGATCGCCATTGCCATTGCCGCGCGGCACCCCGAGCTGGTGTCCCGCCTGGTCGTGATCAACCCGACCTGCTTCGTGACCAAGGCGGACTACAGTCGACGCCTGGCAGCTTGGCCACTGCTCGGCGGCCTGATGTTCAAGCAGTTCCTCGGCCGCACGAGCTTCCGCTCCTACTTCCGTGAGCGCCTGACCAACGGTGCGCCCATCGAGAGCGCGCGCCTGGATCACTACTACGACTGCTTCAACACTCCAGCCGGTCGCGGCAGCGCGCTGGCCACGCTGCGCGCCACGGAAGACACGCGACCCATCATCGCCGACACCGCGCGAGTCGCGGTTCCGAGCCTGGTCGTCTGGGGTCGTCACGACAAGCTGTGCCCCAGCGGCTTCGGGCAGAAGCTGTCGCGCAACCTGAACAACGCCGGTTTCGAGCTGATGAACAGCGGTCACTCCCCCCAAGAAGAAAGGCCCACGGAGGTCGGACGGGTGCTGCGGGGTTTTCTGAAGGCGGAACGCGCAAGCATGTTCTAGAGGCCGCGTGCCGCCGGATCGCAGTGCGAAGGCGCTGCTCGAGATTGCAACCCACCGCCAGCCCGCGTTACTCCTGCGGGATGCGGCAGAACCGAGCCCTGGCGCGCTTCAAGCGGAATCGCGGCGCTGCGCTGGGGGCGGCCGTGGTGGTGTTCCTCGTGCTGTTCGCGCTGCTCGCGCCGCTGCTCACTGGCTTCGACCCGAACCTGAGCGACTTCGATCGAGGGCGCAACGCGCTGGGTGAGCCCGTCGGCCCGACGGCGACGCACTGGCTGGGTGTGGATCAGCTGTTTCGGGATCAGCTGAGTCGCCTGGCGCACGGCGCCCGCATCTCCCTCGCCGTGGGCTTCATCGCGACGTTGCTGAGCGCGCTGGTGGGGACCGCCGTCGGCTTGCTCTCCGGCTGGACCTCTGGCACCCGCTGGAGCTTCATCGATCAAGCGTTGATGCGCCTCGTGGATATCGGCCTGAGCCTCCCCTACCTGGTGCTGGTGATGGCGCTGGGGGTCGCGCTGGGCGACGTCTCGCTCACGACGCTGCTGCTGGTGCTGGGACTCACCAGTTGGTTTGGTACCGCGCGGATCATCCGCAGCAAGGTGCTGCAGCTGCGCGGCCTCGACTTCATCGAGGCGGCCCGGGCGCTGGGGCAGAGCGATCTCGGTATCGCCTTGAAGCACCTGCTGCCGAATGTGCTGGGCCCCCTGATCGTGATCGCGACGGCGCACGTCGCCGCCATGATCATCGCCGAGAGCGTGCTCTCCTATCTCCAGGTGGGCCTGCAACCTCCGACCGCGACCTGGGGACGGATGCTTCAGGAGGGGCAGACCGCGATCGCTGAACGGCCGTTGCTGGTGATCGCCCCCGGCGGCATGATCTTGCTGAGCGTGCTCGGCTTCAACCTCCTTGGCGAGGGACTCCGAGACGCCCTGGACCCCAATGAACGCTGAGCCGCAGTCACGCCGGGCATCTCCGGATACGTCTCCGCCCGGATACGACCGTCAACATCAGGCCTTCTGGCGCTTGTTCTTGGGGGTGAGTCTGCTCTGCGCGACCTCGGCGTGCGATGAGAAGCTCTCTCCCCCCATCGGAGAGCGCATCGGGGAGACGCCGCAGCGAGGCGGAACCCTGCACACGGCCTTCTTCACCGGCGTACGCACGCTGGATCCGGCGGTCGGCTTCTCCACCACCAACGCCGCGCTCGGTAGCCTGATGTTCGACACCCTGGTGACCTACGACGCCCAGGGTAAGCTCATGCCAGGGCTCGCCGAGCGCTACAGCGTATCCCCCGACGGCAAACGCTACTTGTTCCAGCTTCGGCGCGGGGTGCGATTCCACGATGGCTCCGAGCTGACCGCGGACGACGTCGTGCGATCCGTGCGCCGTACCCTCCACCCCGACACGCCGAGCCCCGCGAGCTTCTACGACCGCATCGCGGGCTTCGAAGCGTACCGCAAGGGCAAGAGCAAGAAGCTCGGCGTTCACGCCGAGAGCGAATACAGTGTCAGCTTCGAGCTCTCCGAGCCCGACTCGACCTTCCTCCACGTGATGGCGCTCCAGCTGGTCGCTCCGCTGTGCAAGAGCGCTGGCGACGTGTGGAGCAAGGACTTCGGCAACGCACCGTGCGGCACCGGCCCCTTCAAGCTGGTGCGCTACGAGCCAAACCAGTACGTGCGCTTCGCGCGTCACGAGGCCTACTGGCAGCCGGGCAAGCCGTATCTCGACGGTGTCGAGTGGTTGCTGAACGTGCAACCCTTCGCCCAGCGCTACAAGCTGGAGCGCGGCGAGCTCGACTACGCGCGCGAGTTCAGTCGCGCCGACCTAGCGAAGCTACGCGGTGATCAGCGCTGGCTGCCGTTCGGTGAATGGGAGGAACCCCACACCGTGTTCGGCGCGTTCATGAACACCGAGTTGCCGCCCTTCGACGATCGGCACATGCGCCGCGCCGTGGCCTTCGCGATCGACCGCGAGCACATCGCGGGAATTCGTCCGGGCCAGATCGTGCCGCAGTACAAGCTGGTGCCCAACGTGATCATCCCAGCGACTCCGGGCTACCCCGTCCAGCGCTACGACCTGGACGCGGCGCTGGAGGAGATGCGCCTCGCGGGCTACCCGTACGACCCGAAGAGTGGCGAAGGAGGGTATCCGAAAGAGATCGACTACTACGCGCTGGTGGACTCCTTCGGGCAGCAGACCGCCGAGATCACCCAGCAGGAGCTGAGCCGCATCGGGATCCGCATCAAGCTCCGCCTCGTGGGCTGGCCGACCATGCAGGCGATCACTGGTCGGCGCAAGACCGCGACCATGGGCACCACGGGCTGGCACCCGGACTTCCCCGAGCCGAGCAACTTCTTCGAGTCGACCCTCTCCTCCCAGGCCATCTCCGAAGAGAACTGCCAGAACAACGCGTTCTTCAGCAACGCGGAGCTAGACGAACTGATGAAGAAGGCTCGAGGCAACTCCGATGCCGCCGAGCGTCAGCGGCTGTATCGCCGCGCGGAAGCAATCGTCACACGAGAGGCTCCCTGGGTCTTCACCCACTCTCAGCGCTACTACGAGGTCACGCAGCCATACGTGCACGGCTACCACCCTCACCCCGTGCTGACCCAGTACGTGCGCTGGTCCTGGATCGACAGCTCGCAGCTCTCACGACGCGTCGCTTGCCTGCTGCCCGGCGAACGCTGCGCTGCGGCTGCTCTCCCGGCCAGCTTCCAGGTGCCCTTCGGGAGGGCGCGCTGATGCTACCCCGCCTCGCAGCGCGGCTCGCCTGGTCGCTGTTTACCGTGTGGGCGGTGTTGACCCTCACGTTCTTCATCTTCAACTGGCTGCCCGGAGATCCGGCTCGCGTGATGGCTGGCCCGCAGGCGCGCCCTGCGGATGTAGAGGTCATCCGCAAGCAGCTGGGACTCGATCAGCCGCTGCCCGTGAGATACGGGCGATTCGTCGCGCAGCTGGTGCATTTCGGTGGCGATGGCGAGGCGCATCCCAACGCAACCCGGCTCGGCCCGATCAGTCTGGACCTCGGAGAGAGCTACTTGCAGCGCAAACCGGTGACGGTGCTGCTCGGCAGGGCGATCGGCCCAACGCTGCTGGTCGGGATCCTGGCGCTCGCGATTCAGGTTTCCGTCGGGATACTGTTCGGGGTCATGGCCGCGTATCGGCGGCACACGGTCTTCGACTGGGGCGCGGTGGGGCTGACCCTGATCGGCATCAGCGCGCCGACCTTCCTGAGCGGGTTGCTGCTGCAGCACGTGTTCGCGCGCTGGCTCGGCTGGTTTCCCTTGGACGGCTATGGTGAGAGCGACTCCGAGATCCTGAAGGCGGCGTTCCTGCCGTCGCTCACCCTCGGACTCTACGGCGCCGCCTACTACACGCGCCTGGTGCGCGACGAGATGATCACGCTGCTCGGTAGTGGCTACGTGCGCACCGCCAGGGCCAAGGGACTGTCGGAGGCGGTCGTGGTGTTCAAGCACGCGCTGCGCAACGCACTGGTCCCGCTCGTCACGGTGATTGGCATGAACATCGGGACCTTGGTGGGGGGGGCCATCGTGACCGAGCGCATCTTTCGCTGGCCTGGCGTGGGCACGCTGACGGTCAACGCGATCTTCGACCGCGACGGACCCGTGGTGATCGGAGTCGTGCTCCTGTTCGCGGTCGCTGTGGTGCTCTCTAATTTGCTGGTGGACGTCTCCTACGCCGCGCTGGATCCACGGGTGCGGTCCCGTTCACGTTGATCCTCGGACGCTGAGTGGGAGAGACGCTGTCCGTTCGTGTGCTCCGGAGTGGTAGCCAGATCGCGACGCGGCTTCACAGCCTGCGCTCGTCGCATAGACTCCGGGATTCGATGAGCGTCTTCCCCGCCTCACTGTGCGGCCCCTGGCTGAAGCGAAGCGTGATCTTGGCCAGCGTCTTGGCGCTGGGTTGTGCCGGCAGCCAGCGCGTCTCCCCCCCGGAGGAGCCGCCTAGCGAGCTGGCTCGGGAGGTCAGCCCCGAGCGCTCGTCGAGTGCGTCCACCCTGAAGCCGTCGAGCCCGCCCGAGCCTCCGGGGCCGGAGGCGGCACCGAAGCTGGCGACGGTCGCCGGAAAGATCCCCGCGGCAACGTTCACGCACCCCATCGTGGACGCCCATCGCACGCGCGCCGTGGTGCTGCTCTACCACGGCTTCGATCGCGGGAGCGATCCGCTGAGCGTATCCAGCTCCAATTTCAAGCAGCAGATGCAGTGGCTCAAGGACAACCGAGTGGAGGTCGTTCACCTGAGCCAGCTGGTGTCCTTCCTGCGTGGGGAGCTGCTGTTGCCGGAGCGCGTGGCCGTGGTCAGCATGGATGACGGGATGAGCAGCGTGTATCACCGCGCATGGCCCATCCTGAAGCAGCTCGAGCTACCGTTTTCCCTGGGCATCACCACCGGGCTGGTCGAAGACCAGAAGCGCTTCACCATGTCGTGGGACCAGGTGCGAGAGCTGTACGACTCGGGACTGGTGGAGATCGCGAGCCACGGCCACCGACATCGCGGCCTCGCGAACCTTCCCAGGCGCCTGGTCGACGAGGAGCTGAGGACCTCACGATCGCTGCTGGAGCAGCGCGTCGGCGTCAGCCCGAACGTCTATTTCTATCCTCTCGGCTCGATGGACCGGCGAGCGAGGGAGCTGGTCGGCGAAGCAGGCTATGACGCGGCGTTCACCGCCACCGGTGCGCCGATAGCGCTCGGCACGTCCCACCTGGGCGAGGTGCCGCGCACCAGCGTCTTCTACTCGGACTCGATGGCGCGGTTCAGCTACTTCTTCCGCGGCTTCCTTCGCACCATCCCCCATCACCTCCTGCCCAAGCCAGCGCCGCCCGAGTGAGGCGCGTCAGTTGGTTGGGAAGGAAGCCGTCGGCGGTCTCCCCGTGGAAACGGGTGGTGTGGGTGGAGGGGTTGGCGCCGGGGGCTCCGGAGCGGGCGGTCTCGCGGCTGGCCGGGCTGCAGGGCGAGGCTGGGCTGCAGGGCGAGGCTGGGCTGCAGGGCGAGGCTCGGCAGCAGGGCGAGGCTGGGCTGCAGGGCGCGGCTGGGCTGCAGGGCGCGGCGCGTCAGCGCTGGGCTCCACTGCGTCAGGGGACTCAGCGGGCTCGCCGGCCCCGGGCTCACCCTCGGGAGCTGCAGTCTGCGGCTCTTGCACGGTGTCCAGTGGAGTCTCCCCTGGCTCCATCCCCGTGGACGCTGGCTTCTCGTCGCGCGCCGGCGAGGTGTTCGATTCACCGCGCGTCGTGCTGGCGGCTGGGGTGGGGTCGTCCTTCTTGTTGCTCTTGAAGATCATCGCGAACACGAAGACTCCAACGGCGAACCCGACGGCCAGGGCGACGACGCGCATGAAGCGGCTGCGACGCGCCTCCTGCTCTGGGCTGCGCTGGGGCAGCACCAGGGCGTCTTCCATGTCCTCCAGGTCCCCTGGGGGAAAGCTGCGCGGACCGCCCTCGTACTCTCCCGTCTCGCCGTCCGCGAAGAACGCCGCTTCATGCTCGTGATCGTGGGCGGTGCGTGCCTCGGGTTCATCGACGACGGTCTGATCGACGACGGCCGGCAAGGGCGCCGTCTTCGTGCGCGGGCGCGAGGCACGGGTGACGGGCGCCTCGTCTTCCGAGGCCAAGGTCGTGGTCTTCTCGGGCTGCGATGCCGCGCTGGACTGCTGGTCGCCTCGCTCCGCGGCGGCCGCCACAGCGGTCGGCTCGGTGCGCTCGGATGGCGCAGGGGGTTCGGGCAGTGGGCTCTCGCGCAGCGCACTGGGCGCCTCGGCGCGGGTCTCCGGGCTCTCGTCCGGCAGCTCGATGCTGCCCATGATGCGGGTCGCCTTGCCAGAGGGTTCTTCTTGGCTTCCTCGTGGAAACGGAATGACCTTGGCTTCTGCCTTTGCTTGTGGCGACTCCCCCTTGGTCGAGGGCAGCTGAGAGTCGATCGCCCCACGGGCGATCGCCACGGCCGCGCGCGCGTCAGGGGAGTCGGCGAGCGTGGGCTTGGCGGCCCACCTGACCGACTTCGCTGCGGCGCTGGGCACGACGGGCTCCCCAAGGCCGAGCTGCGTGGACACGCCGATGCGGCCTTCCTTCGCCGTCGCCGGGAGGGGGGTTCCTTTCGGCGCCGGCGCTGGAGGCGCGGCCTCCGCCTCGAGACGGTTCAACGCTTCCATCGCCGCGTCGGCCGCAGTTGCCAGCGTCGCCCGCTGGGAAGCCGTCGCTCGCTGAGAAGCGGAGGCCGCGGCGCGCTCTGGGTGCACCTGATCGGCGGAGTCATCGAAGATCCCCAGGTCGGGGACCGGCGCCGCAGTCTTCGTCTTTGGCGGCGAGTGTCGCTCCGGGACGACGGCCTCGACGACAGCGACTTCCATCCTCGGCTGGCTGTCACCCTCGATGCTTGGCACCACCTCATCGCTGTGAACGGCGTCCTCGCCGAGCGCCTGAGACTCCGACGCGATCAGCAGACCCTCGAAGTAGAGCTTCGTGATCGTGCCCAGCGTCGACAGGTCCTCGAACGGGCTCTCGTCCACCACATGGAGCAGGCTGCGCCGCCCATCGAACAGCTTGAGGATGCCGTTCAGCTCGTCCGGGATCTCGTTCAGCCGCTCGACGAGCTCGTCGTGGTCGACCTCGAAGACGGTGGAGAGCGAGGGCAGCTGCTCGCAGAGACGCCCCCACTCGTCGACCCGACGCATGCCTTCCATCAGCAGGCCCTGGGTGGAGGTCGGGACGATATCCTCGTTCTGGACCGGTCGGAACTCGACCTCGAAGCTACCCTCGGTCCAGATCAAGGCGCGGTAGACCGCCTCCTCTCCGCGCAACTTCCCCAGCTCGGCGTCCACCACTTTTCCCTCACGGAAATAGATGAACGCGTCACGTGCGCCGTCGTGAATCACCGCCACGCCGCTCTTGCGACTGACCTCGAAGGTCTGAAGCAGGTCGACGACCCCCATGTCCTCCAGCGACCCCGAGAGCCGTGTGCGAGCGCTGAACGGCTGACTCGTCGCGATACGCTCCTGCGTGCGTCGGGCCAGCAGCATGTTCACCCGCGTGATGAGCTCGCGGACGAAGATGGGCTTCGTGAGGTAGTCCTCGACCCCCAGCTCGAGGCCGCGGATCTTGTCCTCCACCGATTTCTGACTGGTGAGGAACAGCACGGGGATCCCGGACAGATCCGGCTGCTCCTTGAGTCGCCTCACCAGCTCGTAGCCATCGAGGCCGGGCAGCCGGGTGTCCGTGAGGATCAGATCTGGCGTGGAGAAGTTGATCTTGGCAAATGCGTCGGCCCCGTCGCCTGCCGTCGTCACGCTGTAGCCCGCCTTCTTCAAGCTGACTTCGAGGACTCGGACACTGCGAGGATCTGCATCGACTAGCAGTAGTTGCTTCTTCGCCACGTCGTTTCTTCCTGCGCAGGCTTAGCCTTGCGGGCCCCAGGGGTACTGTCAAGCTGAGTCACTGGATGCGATACGTCCCTGGCTTGGGAATGATCCGTGGCTCGTTCGCCAGCGCGCGCTCTACTTCCAGGGGTCGACGATCTCGGAACCACCGATCGCGGGCTTTGGCTTGGGCGGCAGACTTGGCGCCGGAGCTGCAGTGGGACGGGCCATGGGCCTCGGGACACGAGGAGCCGCGACCTTGTGCTGCGCGGGCGCTGCCCTCTCTTCGACCTCGACGGGCCTCTCCTTCGCCGATGGAGAGCTGGTTGGCGCGGCTCGAACCACGGACGGCTCCGCGGTCGTCTCCGTTGCCGTCGCCTCGGCCGTCGCCTCGGCCTTTGCCGGCTCGACCTGGTCGTTCGGCGAGCCCTCCGCGCCGCCACGGCTGAACAGCCACACCACCGCTGCGACCAGAGCGAGCGCACCCAGCACCGCGACGGCGATCGAGAGCACGCCATTTCCCTCCGAGGAACGACCGAGGGCGATGCGCACTTCCTCGGGGCTCGGAGGCTCCAGCTCGTCGGCGAGCAGGTTTCGCGGGGGGCGAGAGTCGGCCTCGGAAGGCCGCAGCGAGACGCTGCCGTCGTCTCCCACCTTGGCCACCCGATCTAGCTCTTCGATGAAGTCGGCCATGCTCTCGAAGCGCTGGACTGGCTTCTTCTGCAGGCAGCGCAGCGTCATGTCTTCGAGCGCTCCCAGCTCACGCGCGGCCGCGACGATCTCGCTGGGTGGGGTGGGTGCCACGTACATGTGCTTGGTGAGCACCCCCATGTAGCTGTCCGCCTCGAACGGCACTCTCCCGGTGAACATCTCGTACATCACGACGCCCAGGGCGTAGATGTCGGCACGGTGGTCGACGCTGCCGCCCGAGGCCTGCTCTGGGCTCATGTAATGAGGAGTGCCAAACACCATCCCCTGGCGCGTCAGACGACTGGCCCCAGCCACCTTCGCGAGGCCGAAGTCGAGCACCTTCACGACGTCGCTCCCGCTCCCCGCCGCCGAACCCACGTGGATATTGTCGGGCTTCAGATCACGGTGGACGATCCCCGCGGCGTGGGCCGCGCCGAGGGCTTCGGCGACCTGGCGCAGGATGCGCACTGCGCGGGCAGCGGGGATGGCTCCTCCGTGCTGAATCAACCAGCCGAGGGACTGACCCTCGAGCATTTCCATGACAAAATAAGGTTGTTCGCCGTCCAGGGCGCCGAAGTCCGTGATCTGGACCACGCTCGGATGGGACACGGAGGCTGCCGCCCTGGCTTCCTGAATGAAGCGCGCGGCGAGTTCACGATCACCAGCCAGGTCCTTTCGCAGCACCTTCAGAGCGAAGAAGCGACCCAGGGTCGTGTGGCGGACGCGATAGACGGTGCCCATGCCGCCCTCACCCAGCACCTCGAGCACCTCGTAGCGCCCGTCGACCACGCTCCCAAGCAGCGGGTCACCGCTTGGATCCCAGCGACCGCGTTGCTCGAGCAGCGCGCCATCGAAGGGACAGAACCGCGCCTCGCCGGAGAACTGATGGCCGCAGTCGGGACACAGCTTGGCAATCGGCTCCGGCGCAGCCTCGGCGTCGTTGGGCGTCTTCTGCCCTCCGAACAACAGCAGTGTCTCGCTCACCCTCGGCTCAGCCTAGCCCATTGTGCGCGACCGGGGCACTCGCTCGGGGCGAAACGTGGGGCCGAGGCTCACAACGCCAAGCGCCCACGCGCACGGCAGGGCGGTCGACCCATACGAGAACGCCCGGGCTCCTCTGGGAACCCGGGCGCTTCTGGGAACGGGGCGCTGCGTTCAGCCTAGCGGTGTGGCGCACGCCGCGCAGAACTTCGCGCCAGCTCCGTTCGGGGTGTTGCACTTCGGGCAAGGTCCTCCCGGGAACTCACTTCCAGCGGGCGCACCCTGCGGTGGCGCAGCCTGCGGGGCCGCGCCCTGGGGCGGCGCGCCCTGAGGCGGAGCACCAGCGGGCGGAGGACCATAGCCCCCCGCTTGCTGGGGCGGAGCGCCGTAGCCACCGGCCTGCTGAGGCGGATAGCCCTGCTGCGGTGGGTAACCTGGATACTGCTGGGGCGGGTAGCCGGGCTGCGGGGGATAGCCTTGCTGAGGTGGGTAGCCCGGATACTGCCCAGGCTGGCCCTGACCCTGCGGCGCCTGAGGCGCTCCCTGCTGCGGGGGATAGCCGGGAGGCGGATAGCCGGGAGGTGGATAGCCGGGATAGCCCTGGGGTGGGTAGCCGGGAGGCGGATAGCCGTAGCCAGGAGGCGGGTAGCCTTGAGGCGGATAGCCACCCCCCGCGTGGGCTCCCGCGTTCAAGCCCGCGCCGAGGCCCATTCCTGCCATCATGCCTGCACCTGCGACGCCGCCGGCGACGCCTTCACCGCCCTGGGCGAGCCCCTCGCCAAGCCCCATGGTCGCTTGAGCACCTGCGAACTGTGCATAGCGGTTCATGTCGACCTGGTTCACGTAGCGCTGGGCGTTCGAGAAGTCCTGATCGAGGCCGAACTGCCGCTGCTGGGCTTCGGCTTCGGCAGTCCCCACGCCGATCTTCGCCTTCCGTCGATCGAGCTTCGCCTGGACGATCTGGTCCTGGAACTCGTCGATTCGCGCCTCGTCTTCCTTGCTCAGGTTGATGTTGAGCTTGGCGATCTCCATCACCTGGAGACCCTTTTCCGTGAGGTCTGGGCAGTTCTGAACGATCTCGCGCGCGACGTCCGGACCGCACTCCCCCAGGTCCATCAACGTGATGTCCCCGGACTTCATCATCCGAGTCAGGACGGACTTCAGGCCCATCAAGATCTGGTCGCGCACCCACTGCAGCGCCACGTCGGGATCCACCGCGCCGCTCTGGCCGATGAACTTGCCGATGAAGACTGCAGGGTCGATCACCTTGAACGAGTAGGTGCCGAACGCCCGCGGGTTCACCCGGATTTCCAGCTCTGGATCGCGCATCGACCCGAGGGGGCCACCGAAACCCAGCGGCTGGCTGTTCTGATCGCGGAAGATCGGTCGCGTGGTGACGAAGAAGATCTCGCTGATGAAAACATTTCCGCCCGTAAATTCGCTTACGAACTTGCCCAGGAAGGGGATGTTCTGCGTGCTCAGCGTGTGACGCCCTGGGGGGAGGATCCCCTGAGCCGTGCCGTCCTTGAAGAACAGCGCGACCTCATCCGAATCCACCGTCAGCTGGCTCCAGAAAGGGAACTGCTGATCCGGATGCTTGTAGAAGACCTTCTCTTTGTAATCGTCCGGGCGAGCAATCATCATCTGCTGCACGCCGCCCTTGACGAAATCCATGATCCCCATGTGTTTATCTCCTCCGCAGAGTTCCTGGCACCGCCAGGTTTGAGCAGTCACCGCGTAGCCGCGGACCGACGCTGAACCTACCTCGAGCAAAGCTGACTGCCGGGCAGAATAGTGCCCTGACCAAGTGAGGGCAACCGCGTCGGGCGGCGCCGATGATTTGCCGAAGGCCTCGGATACCCAGCGCGGCGAGTCGGTGTTTGTTTCCCTGAATGTGCCCGCCGCGCTGCGCGTTGGCTGGCAGCGCCGTGCTCGATCTCCGCCCTTCGTCTTTCCGGCTTTCGCATTGGTTCGCTTGACTGACCGACGCCTGAGCATTGGAAGGCGTGACTCCGAGCATCGGAGTGACCGTCGCCGCCGGGTACACCTCCGGCGTTGCCCGCACTCGATGCAACCCTCGGCGGCCTCCCGCATTCCAGCGCTTCGTCGATTTCGTGCACGACCCGTGAGCGTCCTGGCGAGTTGCTGTAGGGTGAGCCGCATGAGTGTCGAGCTCGACCTGGAAGGGCTTCCGCCACCAGCCAAGAAGGCTTTGTCGGCAGGCGCGCCACCTCCGTTGAAGCTGATGGCAGCGAAGGGGGTGATCCCCGGCGCCAAGCCGGAGCACATCGTGACGGTGCTCTGCGGCTTGGCGGCGGACGACGACTCCAAGGTCGCCGAGGCGGCGCGGGCGACCCTCAAGGATCTACCCCCTCCCGTGCTCAATGGCGCCCTGAGCGCCGACTTGCAGGCACCGGTGATTCAGGCGCTGTGTGAGACCCGCACCCGGGATCACGACTCCCTCGGGTCGCTGCTGCGCATGCCGCGCATCTCCACCGAAACCCTCGAGTTCTTGGCGGAGCGCGCCGACGAGAAGGCAGGAGAAATCATCGCCACCAACGAGCAACGCCTGCTCCAGGCGCCGGGGGTCATCGAGCGCCTGTACATGAACAAGCACGTGCGCATGTCCACGGCGGATCGCCTGCTGGAGCTGGCGGTGCGCAACGGTGTGGAGCTGGACATTCCCGCCTTCAAGGAAGCGTCGGAGGCCATTCAGAACGAGCTCATCCCCGAGGCCAGTGAGGAGCCCACCTTCGACGATCAGTTGTTCACGGAGACCCATGAAGTCGCGGAGACCGTGGAGCTGGCCGAAGACGAAGACACCCACGAGGTGGACGACGAGGGCAACGAAAAGGTCCGCGAGCAGGTGGTGCCGCTCTACGCTCTGATCGGCCAGATGACCCCGTCGCAGAAGATCCGGAGGGCAATGCTCGGCACCGCGACGGAGCGCCTGCTGCTCGCTCGAGACCCCAATCGATTGGTGGCCGCCGCCGCCGTCCAGTCACCGAAGATGCGAGAGAACGAAGCGATCCAGATCAGCGCCAGCCGCTCCGTCAGTGACGAGGTCTTGCGCATCATCGCGCGCAACCGCGAGTTCACCCGCAGCTACCAGATCAAGATGAACCTGGTCACGAATCCGAGGACGCCGCTAACGTTCGCCGCGGGTCTGATCCCTCACCTGCGCGAGGGCGACCTGCGACACATCGCTCGCAGCAAGAACGTGACGGGCGCGATTTCCCGTGCAGCAAAGCAGCAGATGATGCGCAAGCAAGGACATCGCTGAGCCGCGAGAATCCAGCAGAGGTGAGAGCATGAGTAAACTCGTTCGCTTCGGAGTCGCGATGGAAAAGGAGCTGCTGGAAGGCTTCGATGAGCTGCTCACCCAGCGTGGCTACGCCAATCGCTCGGAGGCCCTACGAGACCTCGTGCGACGGGAACTCGACGATGCCGCGTGGCAGACCGGCGCTCCGACCTGCGCCACCATCACGCTCATCTATGATCACCACAAGCCCGAACTCAGCGAACGTCTGACCGCGATCCAGCATGACTCGGGCGAGCTCATCATCAGCGCGCTGCACGTCCACCTGGATCACGACCACTGCATGGAAGTCATCGCCACTCGTGGACCGGCGAGCCAGCTGAAGGCGCTAGCGGATCAGCTGATTGGAGCAAAAGGTGTTCTGTCGGGTGATATCGTTGCCGCAAGGCTACCAGAACGAGATGACTCGAAGCATGCGCACTAGTCATCTCGCTGCGGCGCTGCTGGTACTGACCTGCTCCGCGAGCCTGCGCGCCGAAGAGGCACCGGCGCTCCCCTCCCCCCCGAACGCTCCGGCAGAGGCGGGCTCTTACGTCGAAATCCAGACGCAGGAGCCCAACGTTTCCCTGAGCCAGTTCAGCGAGGGTCGGGATCCACCATGGCGGGCGGTGTGCTTGGCGCCATGCGGCCAGGCGGTGGATCCCAGCGCCCGCTACCGCATCGCCGGACGCGGGATCATGAAGTCAGACCCATTCGAGATCCCGGCTGGCCGCCGGGTCCGCTTGAACGTCGATGCGGGAACTCGCAGCAACAACACGCTGGGCTGGGTGCTGCTGGTCGGTGGGGGCGTGGCGATGGGTCCTGGCCTGTCGTTGCTCGCCGCGTGATGTCTAGGCGCCGAAGACGTGCCGGGAGGATTTCTCGCTGGTTCGCATCATCTCCCTCGCCCCCTTGGACCACTTCACCGGCAACACCTCCTGGCACGTCCGGGCTGCTGCCACGCGGATACGGGATGACGGGTGCGACGAGTGCCTCGCCGGTGTCCTGACCCTCGGCGGTGGCGGAGCGCTGGAGTTCTTCGATAACGGCCTGATCGGGTTCCTGATGGTCAACAACCACATCCTGGGGCTCGGCCCCATCGATGGCATCAACCACTGGCCGCTGCGCGCCGGGCTCGGGCCCTTCGGCGGCTTCCGGGTCCGCTGGACGCACGAGCTGGTGAGCCTGCTGACCGGCGAGCTCACGTGGCTCCCCGCGCAGGATCCGAAGCTGACCTGGAACGCCGAGTTCTCCACGCGCTGGCTGATGACTCGGGACGTGGGCTTCGGTGTCGCCGCGCGAGCGCAACCCGCAGCTGCGTCGCTGCGTGGCTTCGCCAACCTGTACTTCTGAGCGCGCCGGAGAGCGCGACTCAGTCGGTGCCCAGCATGCGCCGCTTCCGTGCGGCGATCTTCGCCTTGCGGATGTCCTCGGCCAGCTTGACCTTGTGAGGGTCCACGAGGAAGGGCGAGACGCGCTCGGTCTTCTCGAACTTGTTCTTGTACTGCAGCGCTTGGTACTTGGTCTTGAACGGGCCGATGCGCACCCGATGCCAGAGACCGCGCCCGGGGACGTGGGCCGCCTGGCGATAGGCGCTGTGCCCGCGCTTGCGCAGGTCGGTCACGAACTTGTCGGCGTCCTCCTGCTTCTGGAAGCTGGCGACCTGGATCTGATAGCCGCCCTCGGTACCCATCGGCGCCATCTCGGTGTCTTCGGCGACCTTGGCCTGATTGGCGGCGAGATCCGTCAGTCGGTCCTTGGGCTCTTCGGTGACGGGGGTCGCCGCCAGCAGGCTTCCGGCGGGCAGCGGCACCACCGGCAGGCTATCGGTCGGGGGCGGAGGCAACGTGGGCGCACCCGGCGGCAGAGTGAAGTCTTGCTTCACGAGTCGACCGCGTTCGTCCTTGACCGCGGCCAGCGCGGTGGTCGGCGCCTCGGTGTCACTGAGGATCCCCGGGAAGGTGACGTCGCTCTCGTCGACCTCTTCGGCGGGCTTCGACTCCTCCCGGGACTCTTGCATCAACGCCGCGAGGGGGTCGTTCTGCTGCTGCTGCGCCGGCTCAGCGCTCTTCATGCTGAAGGCAGCCACGGCGACCAGCGCCCCGCCACCGAGCGCAAACAGCAGGAGCGTCCCGAGACGCGGCGAGCGCCGGCCCGGTTCGTCCTCCTGGATGTTTTCGAGATTCCGAACGTTCACGCTTTCCATCGGTCGGTGCGGGCCTCGGAGGAGCTCTCAGCGCTGTGAGGGCAGCGGCCGCTTTCATATGGGTACTGCCCTCCCCCCCTCGAGGCCAAGTTTCGGCCCGTTGGAATCGATCGTTCTCGGGCGGCTCGGGCGAGGCAAGGCGGCGCCTCACAGGGAGAGCCCGGAGCGCTCCGCGGGTCTCGAGGCGAGCGCCTGGAATTGTTCGGCTTTCCACTCCGTCTCCTCGAGCTCACGCCGGGGGTCGGAGTCCGCCACGATGCCTCCGCCGGTGTGGTAGTGGCCCACCTCGCCGCGCAAGCTCAGGCTGCGTATGGCCATCGCGAGCTCCAGCCCACCGGCCTGGGTGACGTATCCATAAGCGCCTGTATAAAGACCCCGACGCACGCGCTCCAGGTTCGCGATGAGCTCCATGGCGCGCACCTTGGGAGCGCCCGTGACGCTACCGCTCGGAAGCATGGCGCTCAGCAGCATGCGGCGGGTGATCTCGGGACGCAGCTCGGCGACCAGGGTCGCCTGACGATGGTGGATCGTGGGGTGAGAGACCACCTCGGGGCCGTGGGTGAGCCGAACGCTGCCGGTCCTGGCGATGCGACCCAGGTCGTTGCGCTCGACGTCCAGGATCATCGCCAGCTCGGCGCGCTCCTTGGGATCGGCATCCAGCTCCGACGCCAGCGCGCGATCCCGCTCGGGGGTGGCTCCTCGAGGACGTGTGCCCTTGATGGGGATGGTCGTCACGCGCCCGCCGGGCTCGAGGCGCAGGAAGAGCTCCGGACTCAGTCCGACCACCTGGGCGTGTCCCACGTCCAGCGCGCAGGCGTACGGTGCCGTGCCGTGGCCCGCGACTGCCAGCAAGAGCTCCACGGCTCCGCCGCTCGCGTGGTAGGTGAAGCGACGCGCCAGGTTCACCTGATACAGATCGCCCTGGGCGATGAACTCCAGCGCCCGCTCGATGCGGTGCATGTGCGCCCGAGCATCGTCGGCCTCGTCTCCGAGGCGCCTGAGGCTCGCCCTCCTCATTGCCCCACGGATCCGTAGGCGACGCTCCAGGTGCTCGACCGCCGCCGCGTCGTCCCCTACCACGATCACCCCGGCGTCGCTGACCTGGGCCACCGCGGCGTAGCGCTGCCAGATCGGCAGGCTGATGGCGGGCGCTGGTCGCCGCTCCGCAGGCACGTGGCGAGCGCGCTCCAGATCGCGCCGACACTCGTAAGGCAGCACGCCGACCCATCGAGGCACCTGGCCCGGCGCACCCAGGCGCGGGTCCAGCGGGAGCGCCGGCTCCGGATCCAGGGCCGTGACCTGCTCGACGGGCTCACAGCAGAGGTAGCTCGGGCCGACACCGTCCGCGCTCCAGAGCACCTGGGCGCCACGCGCCGTCCCGAGGCTTCGAGCCAGGGTCGCGACGTCAGGGATCAGATCGGTATGCCGGACCACGAGGGGCATCGTTCGCATGTAGCGCAGCTGGACTGCGATGTTAGCGGTGTTTCGACGACGGCCGCGCCGATCGGCTCGCGAACTCCCTCGCGCCCTTGGCGACCTGCGACGGGAGGCGGTAGGAAGCGCCCATGCGGTCGTTCGTCTACGCAGCGCTGCTCGGCGTCTGCCTGGTCAGCTGCTCCGAAGAGATCCTCGCCCCCGGCGAGGTGAAGCTCGAGGCGGGGCTGGAGTCGACGCTGTGGCCGGATCCTGCACCGAACCGCGTGCGCATCACCACCAGCGACGAAGCCGGCGAGGAGCACACCCACAAGGAGTTCGACGCCCCGATCGACGGCTTCTCCCTCGGGCTTGGCGACGTCTCGCGCTTCCATCTCCGGGCCTCCGACGGCCAAGGGGAGACGCTGGTTAGCGCAGATAGCATCTTCATCGATCCCCGAGGCGTCGCCGAGCGAGTCGTGCCTCTCGTCGCCGGACCGGCCGGACGCATGGGTCGCGTGGATCAGCTGGCCGACAGCTTCCCCGAGCCGGTGGAGTTCAGCGGAGTCATCGCTCGCCGCTACCTCTTCACCGTCAGCGGGCGCGAAGGGCGACTCTACGATCTCGGGCTCTGGCGCGCGTCGGATCCCTTCGACGTGCCGTGCCCGAGCGCCAGCGACTGCACGGTCGAGACCGTGCTGGTCCACCAGGAGTGGACCGCCGTGTTCATCGGCCCGAGCGGCGCGAGCTACCTCGACTTCTCCACTGGCGAGACGGGTTTCCTCAAGGATCTGGACGGTGGCAGCTATGCGGACGTGAGCGGTGGGCAGGTGCTCCGCGGTCCCGCTGACGAGCTGTACGTGGTGGGCGCCACCCGCACCTCGGCCCCGAGCGATCGCGTGCTGCGCCTCGACAGCGACGACGGCCTGACCTTGATCCGCCTGACATCGCCCCGCCAGGGAGCCGCCGCAGCGTACCTCGCCGGGCGCGGCCTGCTGGTCGTCGGAGGCAGCGCGACCGCGACGGGCGCCGAGCAGCTGAAGCCCGGCGCCGACGCCTTCGACAGCCTCGATCTCCCCGTGGACGCCACCTCGGGGGCCGCACTGTTCGAAGCCGACTCCGGGATCTTTCGCGTGGGTGGGGGTGAGGGAGGCGCGCCTGCACCCGCCGTGCGACTCGATCTCGGCTGCGCGGCGCCTTGCACCCTGGAGGTGGCGGGCCCCTCGCTCGCCAGCACGCGCCCGGTCCAGCTACGCACGGCAGAGAACGGCGACGTGCTCCTGCTGAGCGAAGCCGACGGCAGCGCCGCGCTGCAGCGCGTCGATGCCTCGAAGCTCCCCGTCCAGCTCGAACCCCTGACGAGCTCCCAGCGCAGCGCTGGCTTGCTCGGCTCCCTGCCCACCGGCCAGGTCGCGCTGGTGGGCGGCGACGCCAACGGGCAGCCCAGCACGCTCCTCGAAGTCTACTTCTTGCGCTGAGCGCGCCTGGCCCAGCCTCGACAGCGTGCGCTTTGACGCCCGCCGCCAGCCGCGTCAGACAGGGCCATGAGCTTCCAGAGCATCCGCTACGAGACCTCCGGACGTGTGGCCACGATCACGCTGAACCGCCCGGACCAGCTGAACGCCATCGATCGCCACATGCCGGGAGAAATCCGCGCGGCAGTGGAGGCGGCGAACGCCGACGCCGACGTCCATGTGGTCGTGCTCACCGGCGAAGGCCGAGCCTTCTGCGCCGGCTACGACCTGATGGCTTACGCCCAGACCAAGGGCGAGAACGCGGGCGTGCAGGCGATGCCCTGGGACCCGACGGTCGACTTCAAGATGATGCACCAGAACACCCAGGACTTCAGCAGCTTGTGGCACAGCTACAAGCCGACCATCGCCAAGGTGCGCGGCTACGCAGTGGCCGGTGGCAGCGACATCGCGCTGTGCTGCGATCTCTTGGTGATGGCCGACGACGCGAAGATCGGCTACCCGCCTGCGCGTGTCTGGGGCTGCCCCACGACGGCGATGTGGGTGTATCGCCTGGGCGCTCAGCTCGCGAAGCGCATGCTGCTCACCGGGGATCTGATGGACGGCAAGGAAGCGGCGCGCGTCGGCCTCGCGGCGGAAGCCGTGGAGGAATCGGCGCTGGATGCCCACGTGCAAGCGCTTGCAGAGCGCATGGCTGGTGTCCCACGGAACCAGCTGATGATGAACAAGCTGATGGTCAACCAGGCCTTCGAGAACATGGGCCTGCGCACGACTCAGATGTTCGCGACGCTGTTCGATGGCGTGGCCCGACACTCCCCGGAGGGCCTGTGGTTCAAGCAACGGGCCGAAGAGGTCGGCTTCAAGCAGGCCGTGAAGGAGCGCGACAGCGGCGACCCCATCGCCCCCGGCGTCAGCAAGTAGACTGGACCAGCGCGCCCTGGACGGCTCGCTTGGGGGGAGAGAGTAGCTCTAGCTCGACGCCACACGGAAACCGCGGCCGAACACGGTCTGCCTGGCAGGTGCCTCCGCGAGCGCGCCCGGCCACACCACGCAGCCCTCGAGCGTCCCTGCGCCTTCGACCCGCGCGCCAGCTCCGACCAGCGACCGCACCAGGGTCACTCCGGGCGCTACCCGAGCGCCTTCGCCCAGCCAGCTGTCGCGCTCTCCGAGCCACTCGAGATTTGCCGCAAGGTAACGCTCCAGGTTCCCGAGATCGCTCCAGGATCCGCTGAGCTCGAGGGTCTCGATGGCGTGGCCCTGACGGAGCCACGGCAGCGCGACGTCGCCGATCAGGCAGCCTCGCTCGGGAAGTCGCTCGAGTATCTGCGCGGAAAGTGCCGCGATGCCTACGTAATCCGCGCCCTGCACTTCGTCGCCGAAGCACTCGCCACGCAGGCGCACGACGTCGCGCCTCACCCCCAAACCCACGCTGCCCTGGCCCTTCGCTCGAGGCGCCACGAGCAGGGTGAACGGCGCTTCGGCGGCCAGCAGTCGGTCGACGGGAGGCTCGCACCAGATGTCGCCATTCCAGATCAGGCAGGGGGCTTCGAGGTGCGCTCGAGCCCCCGCAACGCCTCCTGCGGTGCCGCGGATCTCCGGCTCATGCACTACTCGAACTACTGAACCATAAAGCCCTGAAGTCTTTTCAAATTCCTGGCTCAGGTGGTGAGTGTTGATGACCACCTCGGAGACACCGAAGCGCTGCAGGTGTTGCTGGATCCGTCCCAGCAGCGAGCGATCCCCCACCGGCACTAGGGGCTTCGGCAGTTCATGGGTCAGCGGCCGCAGTCGGGTGCCAAAGCCGGCGCACAGAACCATCACGCGCGGCATCCCTCGCTCCTCATGGCGGATTGCTTAGCAGAGCCCTGGGAGTGACCACAGTTTTGCGTCGCTGATGCCCCTTCGCGCCTGCAACAAACTCGGCCCGCGACGCGAGTGCATGCTACCGGCTCCCCCATGTCAGCCTCGCGCAGCCCGCGCTCTCGCACCCGGCACTGGCGAACCGCGGTCGCCTTCCTGCTCTCGAGCGCCGCGAGCTTCACCGCGTTCGCGACCGGAGGTTGCAGCACCGACGCCGTGGGCATCACCACCTGCCGCGAGATCGAGGACACCCGCTGCGAGGCGGCAGCTCAGTGCGGCATCGAAGGCGCCGAGGACGTGGACGCCTGCAAGCGCTTCTATCGCGACCACTGTCTGCACGGCCTGGGCCTGGAAGGCGAGCCGCGTGGCAGCGACGTGCGCCGGTGCAAGGCGGTCATCAGCGGTGCGGGGGAGTGCGCCAAGCAAGGCGTGACGGATCCGGCTCAGTGCGCCGCGCTCCAAGGTCAGCAGCTGGCGTCCACCATTCAGACCGTGTGTGACGTCGTCCTCCAGCCCGAGGACACGACCGCCTGCCGCTTTCTGGTGCCCGACGAGGAGGACCTGCCTGACGGCGGAAGCGCCGGCGCCGGGGGCTCGAGCGCCGGGGCCGGGGGCGCAGGAGGTAGCGCGGGCTCGAGCAGCGCCGGCACCGGGGGGAGCAGCGCCGGCACCGGGGGGAGCAGCGCCGGCGCGGCGGGGAGCGGAGGCTGACGGTGTACACGGCCAGTCGCCTGGTCGCTGTGATCGTGTGTGGGCTCGTGCTGTTGCCCTGCGGATGCAAGAAGAAGCAGGGTCCGGAGACGGAGACGGTGCGCGCCGAGACGCCGGAGGACGAGATCTTGCGGGTTGGAAAGCGCTGGCAGGCGACCGAGGAGGCGCGCGGCTTTCAGTCACCCCCGAGCCCGATCAGCGTCTTCGATACCCGAGTGCAGAGCGTCGTGGTGTTCAGCCGGGGCGAGAAGACCGTCGTGGAAGGGCTGAGCGCCAGCGAGGACTTCGAGCTTCGGGACGGGAGCCGCGTGCACTGCGAAGGCAAGCTGGAGGTCCACAGCCGCGTGGTCTACGGCCGGCGTCAGGGCGAGGCAGCGATCCAGCTCGAGCGGCCACGAGTCCGCATCCCCCGTCGCTGCAGCGGTGGAGTACCGCCCGATGCATCGCTCAGCTTGCCGCGCAACGTCGCGCGCTTCGTGCTGAGGGACGATCAGCTCGTCGCAGTGGAGCCCCCGCTCGAGAAACGCGTCTACCTGCCCATCCCCTGAGTGACCGCCCCGAAGGCGAGAAACGCCGCAATCGACCAGATCCCGGAGCTGCTCGGGATCGCGCCGAGGCGCAGTTCGAGGATGCGTGGCGCGCCGAAGCGCTGTAAGAGGGCATCCGTGCAGAGAATCGTCACGTCGTCCGCGCCGGCCAGGCTCTCGGCGCTCGCTTGCGCGCTCGTCGGTGGGTTGACCGCCGCTGGGTGCTTCGACACCGGGAGCTCCGTCGCCGGTAAGTCCGCACCCACGCTGGTAGGCGTCGATCCAGCAGACTTCCTCGGTGACCTGCCCTGCGTCGACGCCGAAGGGGCTCCGCGGACGTACGTCGTCACCTTGCACGGCGAGGATCCAGAGGCGGACGCGTCGACCCCCCAGGCCTTCGATCACCCGAGCTCTCCTCCCGCCAGCTGTAGCCGCATCGTGACGTTCGGCTACGTGATCCCGGGCAACCGCTACACCGCCGAGATCGATGTCTACGAGACGGACCAGCTGACTCCCCTCGCCTCGGGCTCGCGGGTGATGCTGGACGCGAACGGGAATCGTGTCTCCAAGAGCTGGAGCACCCAGTGCGGCGTGGAGCACGACGGCAACGGCGCTCGCCCCGCCATCAGCGTCTCGTATCGCACGGTCTACGTGAAGCCCTGCGACGCGCTGACGGACCTGCGCACGACGAAGCCCAGCACCGGCATCGATGTCGACCTCGTCGCCCTGAGAGGCGAGAAGACATGCAGCAGCGGTGAGCAGCCAGACGCAGGGGATCCGCCGATCAACGGCTACCAGGTGAAGCTGTTACCGCAGGGAGAAGTGAAGAGCGCGAGCTGTGATGGCGACATCGCCCCCTACCTCGATCTCACCCCCGGTTCACGCTACGACCTTGGGGTCGTAGCGCTGGCCAGCAATGGAGACATCGCCTACTCC
>JAGQIY010001377.1 GCA_020430865.1 Myxococcales bacterium | reverse complement strand
GCTGAGACTACGTGAGCTTCACCATGTGCAGGATGATGTTGTCGTTGAAGTGGTAGGTGGTGTGCAAGCTTGCGTCCGTGACCAGGCGCCCGATCTCGCTGATGCAGTCGTCTGGCGCTACCCCGCGAGCGTTCACCCTCGACTGCGAGGAACTGTGCTAATGTTGCCGTGTGGAATCGGTTGGCGCTTCTCCCCGTTTCTGCTGACGCTCGCGTGCTGGGAAGCCCTCGATCGAGAAGCCCTCGATCGAGAAGCCCTCCGGGTCGCAATCGCAGCCGGGCACACGACGCCTACACTTGGCCACATCGACCCAACTCCCCGAAGCGCTTGCGTTTCGCTGGATTCCTTCGCAGACGACAAAGATTGAGCCAAATGGCGCCCGTCGACCGACCCTTGTGCAGCGCCCAACCGTCGAGCGGCGCCCGTTCGCGCTTACCCCTCCGACATGACCCACAACGTCCTCGAGTTGCCCCTTCGCGCGTCAGACGCGGATCTGGTCGATGCCGCCCTGCGGGGCGACGGTGTCGCCAAGGAGCAGCTGTACAAGCGCTACGTGCGCATGGCGGCCGCGACGGCCTACCGCTTGCTCGGCTCGGACTCGGAGCTGGAAGACGTCGTTCAGGATGCCTTCGTCGCGGCGTTCGCGACCCTGAACAAGCTGGAGAATGCCGACGCATTTCCCGGTTGGCTGTGTCGCATCGTCACGCGCACCAGCATCGACACGATCCGCCGTCGGAGGTTGCTCGCGCGGCTCGGCATCCTGCGACTGCAGCCGGTCCACATCGAGACCCTGGTGTCGTCGACGGCTCCGCCGGAGATCGCTGCGGAGCTTGGCGCGGTGTATCGCGTGCTGCAGAGCCTGCCGACGAAGGAACGCGTGGTGCTCGTCTTGCGACGAGTGGAACAGCTGACGATCGCGGAAGTGGCCGAACGCACTGGTTGGTCGCCTGCCACGGTGAAGCGCAAGCAAGCCAGCGCCGAGGCGCGACTGAACGCGTTGCGCGGGTCCACGGAGGGGAGCCCATGAAGGTCGTCGAGAGGAAGCGCGTGGCCGACTACGTCGAGCCGCGCCTGTCGAGCGCCAGCGTCGAGCGCATGTGGAGCGTGATCGCTGCAGGAGAGCCGAAGCGTCCGCTGGCCTCCCGCTGGTGGTTGCTGGCTGCCGCCGCGGCCTTGATTGCCGTGATGCTCGGGGTGTTGCGTCCTTGGTCGACACCCTCGACTCCCACCGTCGCCTCTCCCGAGCCCGTCGCGCCGCGGCCTTCCGAGACCTGGCTCGCCACCGGAGCGCAGTCGAGAAAATATCCCCTGGGAAACTCGGGAGAGCTGGTGCTCGCTCCATCGACTCAGGTGCGAGTGGATCGGTTGGGGGAGAGGGAGATCCGCCTACGCCTCGAGCGGGGCCGCATCGACTGCAGCGTCTCGGCCGGCGACGACGTCGTGGTGCGCGCAGGTCCTGCGGAGATGCACGCTGGAGGCGGCGCGTTCCACGTCGAGCTCGAGATGCGTCCGGAACAAGGACCGATGCTCCGCGTCGGAGTCGATGCGGGCCGCGTCGACCTGAAGAACCAGACCGACGGCGAGCGACTGGCGCTCCTTGGAGCGGGGCAGACCTGGACCAACGTGAAGCTCTCCGACGATGAACCCTCACCCCCTGCTCCCGATCCGACTCCGCCAAGGCCGACTGCGGTCAAGCTGGCGCCTGCGCTACCGACGGCGAGCGCGGTAGTCGAAGAGGACGCGGCGCAGCTGCTGGCGTCTGCGCAGCGCCAGCGCAAGGCGGGCAACGCTGCTGCCGCTGCGGCGGACTACGACCGCCTACGCAAGCTCCATCCGGGGGACGCGCGCGCAGGACTCGCCGCCTTCGAGCTGGCGCGCATCCGTCTGGATCAGCTTGGCGACCCCCGGGGCGCGCTGGAGGCGTTCGATGCGGCATTGACGTCGGGCAAAGGCGGGTTCTTCGTGGAGGATGCAGAGGCCGGCCGCATTCGAGCGCTGGCGAAGTTGAAGGACCAAGCCCGTTGTTCCCAGGCCCGAGCCGCATTCCTGAAGGCGCACCCCAAGAGCCCCCACGTCGCCGAAGTGCGACGCCTGTGCAACGCACCATGATCAGGACGCGCGCCGCGACGTTCATGCTCTGTGGGTTGTTCGCTGGCTCGACTCTGGAGAGCGTCGCCCGAGCGGCTGAGTCCTGTCCCGTCTCGTCGCGCCCCGTGATCGTGCTGAGCGCCAGCGTGAAACCGCCTGACCAGCTGGTCGCGGATGCCCTGCGAGAGCACCTGAAGACCCAGCTCGCTGATCGCGGCATCGATCTCTGTGTTGAAACCGCGGGGAAACGAGCGCCGATCGGGACGGTGACGCTGATCATCGATCGCCCGGACAACGGTCCCGTCACGGCGCTCGTGCGGATCGGGGACGATGTCACGGACAAGCGCGTCGAGCGCACGATGGATCTGACGAACATGCCCGCCGACGCGCGTGCGCTCGCGGTGTCCTCCTCCGCAGACGAGTTGCTGAGAGCAAGCTGGGCGGAGCTGATGATTGCGGACGCACCGCCGCCGAAGACCCAGCCGCCACGCGAGGTGATGGCGGCCGTTCAGAGTTCCCTCGTGGTGCCCGAGCCGGTGCCCCGCGGCGCGATCTATCAGCTGGGAGTGCTGGGCAGCGCCGAGGTGTCCAAGGACATGCTGAGCCTTGGTCCGGCGGCGTTCGGCAGCTACTACGCTGCGGACCAGGCAGGCCTGACGCTGCGTCTGCAGTTTGGCTTCACGCCAGGGAAGGACACCGACAATGGCAGCGTGAGCGCGTCGAGTCAGGGCGCGCAGATCGGTTTTGCCTACGCCGCCAATCCCATCAGCGATTCCGTGGGGCTAGGTTTCGAGACCGGGGCCGGCGTGCGTCGAGTGGCGTTCTCGGCGCGGGCCAATCGCGGGGTCGTCGAAGCGTCGACGTCGGATTGGTCCGCGGATCTGGTCGCGGGGCCCTGGGTCTGGCTTCAAGCTGGCCCATTGCGCCTGAGGCTCGGCGCCGATCTTCTATATGCGCTGCGTCCAACCAGCGCGCGGGACACGGGTGAAGTGGTGCTGAGTAATGAGGGCATCGGCGGGCGAGTCAGTCTCGGTGTGTTGCTACACGACCTGTGACTCTCGCGTTCTCACGGTTTCTCGCCTCGACGTGAGCCAGTTCTCGGAGCTCGTTCGACAATAGCTCGATGGCCAACGACCGTTGGCGCTGCGGAGGTGTTCGGCGTGGGACGTATTCATACTGCTGCTTGTTTGCTCACCATCCTCGTCACGTTCGGCTGTGACGGAGGCGACAATGAAGTCCTCGACAACCCCGACGGTGGTAGCGGGGCCAGCGGCGGCAGTGGCAACGGCGGCAGTGGCAACGGCGGCAGTGGCAACGGTGGCTCGGCCAACGGCGGCACTGCTGGTGGCGCGACGGGCGGCAGCGGTGGCACGCCAGTGAACTGCCCCGCCGGCAGCGCGAACTGTCCCGAGCTCACCTGCGCTCCGGGCTACACCTGCACGACGGATCCCGACGACCCCGGCACCGTCTGGGTGATGAAGAACGACGGCAACGTCAACGGACCGAGCTGTCAGAAGGTTTGCGAGAACGCGCTGCCCCAGAACTGCTCGTACTTCGCCTGCGATGAAGGACGTCCGATCGAGTACAAGGACATGCCTAGCTTCGCCAAGGTGGCCGAGGGCCTCGGCTTCGAGTGTCGCGAGGGAGGCTGCTGGGACTCCGACTCACCGACCGAGGGACAGATCCTGGTGTCCATCGAGACCGACGGCAGCGGGACCAAGTCCTGTTACTTCCCCGGGGAATCGACTCACAGCTGCGGCAACGATCCAGGGAACGCCAACTGCTTCGGCGAGCGCTACTCCTCGGTTTGTCCCTGCGTCGTCAAGCCCCTGGACCAGGCCTGCAACTGGGAGTGCCCGCCAAACAACACCACCCGCGCGACCTGGAAGACCAGCGGCACGAGCTGCGTGGAGCGCATCAACTACTGGCGCAAGCGCGCGTGTGAAGAGGGCTGGGTGGAGTGTCCGCCAGCTGGACTGCCCCCGATGGTGGAGTGCACGGCTTGCCACGAGTGCGCCAACTCCGAGGCGGCCTGGGACAAGGACCACGGAGCGCACGACTCGTTCAAGCGCTGCGGTGAGAACGTGCAGGGCGAAGGCGGAGGCGCGACCTGCGCGGACGTGATCGATGCCTTCGTCTCCGAGCGGGCCCCCGACGAGAACGGCGTCATGCGCTGTCAGGGACACTGCGGACCGATCGTGAAGCCGGGCTGCCAGACGTTCTTCTGGGGCAAGGACAACGACTCCGGCTTCCACACGCTCAACTGGGGATCGTGCCCCGTCGACAAGTGTCAGGGGTACTGCAACGACAACCCGAACGACTGCTTCACGGTCGACACGTCACCGTCGTTGACCTGCGCGGATCCCGACTCGGGCGCCGAAGACGGGCCAGTCATTCAAGCCTGTCAGTGAGCGACACTTGCCGGAGCGTAGCGGCCCCGCGACGGAAACGGCGCTAGGCGACCTTACGGACCTCCGTGCGAACGGCGACAGGCTTCGTCACGGTATCGAACACCGGGGAGCGGGAGCGTGTCGCTTCCAGGATCTCCTGCAGCACCTTCGCCTCCGCGTCCGAGTCCACGTGCAGCGTGAGTCTGGCGTCGAACAGTCCCGGTCGAACGTCTCCGAGACCAAACACGCCGTTCAGGTCAATCGAGCCCTCGATGTCGACCTCGAGCGAACGTAG
>JAGQIY010000147.1 GCA_020430865.1 Myxococcales bacterium | reverse complement strand
GCGTTCGAACCGGGCGGCGCGGCGCCCCTGCCGAGCGAGCGTCTGTTTATCCTTGGGGATATTGGCTACTCGCGCCAGAAGAGCTTCCAGGGGTTGTGCTTGAGGTCGCGCAGCATCTCCTGGATGTCGTCGTAGAGCGCCTCGTCCATGACCAGGGCACCGACGGTGCCCTTGCCCCGCTTGATGTGGGCGACGATGGCCTGCACGTCGCCTGTCGCCACCTTGGCGCGGCCGGTGATTTCGCTGGCGTCGCGGGTGATCTTGTCGATGCGCGCGAGCTGCTCGGGCTTGCTGAGTTCACCCGTCAGCTTCTTCGCGTCTCCCATCACCGCGCGGGTGTCCTTCATCAGCGGGCCGAGGTTGCGATTCACGGTCACCGTCGTGGTCTCGACGTTGTTGATGATGCGGTTGATCTGCGGGTTCTCGACGTAGCGTGAGCGCGCGCTCTTCAGGGTGTCGTTCGCCTCGACGGTGAGGGTCTCGACGTTGGTCACGATGTTGTCGAGCTTCTTGTCGTTCTTCTTGAAGAAGTTACCGGTGCCAGTGAGCGTGTTGTGGAGACCATCGAAGGTCTCGCTGATCTTCTTCTCGTTCTTCGTGATGCCTGTGTAGGCCGCGTGCAGCAGCTCGTAGCTCTCGCTGAGCAGCAGATCGAGGCGCGGCGGGCTGACGCCATCCACCGTGGTCCCATCGGCGAGCACGGGACGATCGTAGGAACCCGGATCGACCGCCAGGAAGAGCTCACCCAGCACACCCTGGCTGGTCACGTACCAGCGCGAGTTGTCGTGGATGGAGCTCTGGTACTTCTTCTGAACCTTCGCGACGACTCGGATCGGGGGCACCGGCTCGTTGGTCTGTGGGTTCACCTCGCCGGCGCGGAACTCGATCTCGTCGACGGTCCCGATCTTCACGCCCGCGATGCGGACTGGCGCGCCGGTCTGCAGACCACCCGGGGTCTCGAAGTTGATGTAGACGGTGTAGGTGGGCTCGAAGCTGAGCCCACCCATGATCACGACGAAGCCGCCGAGCAGACCGAGGGCGAGTAGGATGAGGACGCCGACTTTGACTTCGATGGAACGCTGGCTCATGAGGCTCTCCGGAGACTACAGAAGAAGGGCTCAGGCATCCATGGGCCCTTCGGCGCGCCCATTGATGAACTGCTGGATGATCTCGTCGGGCGAACCGCGGAAGTCGTCCGGGGTGCCGAGCAGCTTCACGTGGCCGCCGTAGAGCATCACGATGCGGTCGGCGATGGTGAAGATGCTGACCAGGTCGTGGGAAACCACGATACTCGTTACGCCAATCTCGTCGCTGAGCTGTCGGATCAAGGTGTCCACCCGTCGCGCGCTGACCGGATCGAGGCTCGTTGTGGGCTCGTCGAAGAGCACGTATTGAGGCTCGAGGGTGAGCGCCCGAGCGATCGCGACCCGCTTGCGCATCCCGTCTCCGAGGGCGGCGGGGTAGCGGTCCGCGAACTCCCGCATGCGTACCGTCTCGAGCAGGCGATGCGCCTCCGAGAGCGCCTCAGGCGGCTTCATTCCCCGGTGCTTGCGCAGGGGTAGCGCGACGTTCTCCGCGCAGCTCATCGAGTCGAAGAGCGTCGAGTGCTGAAACACCATCGCGCACTTCTTTCGGACCTTGTACATCTGCTTCTCGTCGAAGCGGCTGACTTCCTCACCATCGAGCCAGATCTCGCCGTCGTCGGGATAGAGCAGGCCAATCAGGTGCTTGATGAGCACGCTCTTGCCGACCCCGGATGCGCCGATGATGAAGAAGACCTCGCCAGGGTTGACGTCGAAGCTGACGTCGCGGAGCACGTGCTTGGTGCCGAAGGACTTCTTGACGTGACGGAAGCTGATCATCGAGGTCGAACGCAGCCTAGCCGAGAGGGCGGCGCGGCGGGTCGGGACGATGTTCGAGGCTATCGCCTGGAAGCGCAAGGACGACCGACCCGCCGAGAGCCCGATCGGGTACGAACGGCGTGCGCTGGACCACCAAACGCGACTTGCGATCGTCGCGACCTCGAGATCAAATGACGAGCCTCCATGTCCCTCGCTCTACGCACGTTGACTCGAAGCGCACTGCTTGGGTTTCTGGGCGGGGTGTGTGGAGCCAGCTCCAGCTGCACCACGCGACCGCCGCAGAGCCCGTTCGACGCTGAGCTGACGCGCTGTGAAGCCGACGAGAGTCGCGAGTACCAGTGTGAGGAGCTGCTCCCTCGCGCGTCTTC
>JAGQIY010001376.1 GCA_020430865.1 Myxococcales bacterium | reverse complement strand
CCGCTCATCATCAGCGGAGCCCAGGAGAGCGCGAGCGACAAGTATCGGCACCTCAACGAGATCATGCCCGGGCTGCGCCTCGACGAGCACTACATGGTCGACGAGAAGGGCTGGAGCGTGACCCTCACCGACGACGGTGTGGAGCTGGCTCAAGAGCTGATCGGGATCGACAACCTCTACGATCCGAAGAACCTCGAGACGCTGCACATCCTGAACCAGCTGTTGCGTGCCCATACGCTGTACAAGCGCGACCAGCACTACATGGTCAGCCGCGACGGCAAGGTGATGATCATCGACGAGTTCACTGGTCGCGTGCTCGCCGGGCGTCGCTGGAGCGACGGCTTGCATCAGGCGGTCGAGGCCAAGGAGAACGTGCCGATCCAGGAAGAGAGTCGCACCATGGCGACCATCACCTTCCAGAACCTGTTTCGGCTCTACAACAAGCTTGCCGGCATGACGGGTACGGCGCAGACCGAAGCAGCCGAGTTCCACTCGACGTACGAGCTCGACGCAGTCGCCATCCCAACCAACAAGCCGGTGATCCGTCAAGACGACGAGGACGTCGTCTACAAGACGGAGCGTGAGAAGTTCACGGCCGTGATCAACGAGATCATGGAGTACTCGGAAGCGGGTCGCCCGGTGCTGGTCGGCACGACCAGCGTCGAGAAGAGCGCTGCGATCAGCCGCATCCTCAAGAAGAAGAAGATCGCGCACAGCGTGCTCAACGCCAAGCAGCACGAGAACGAGGCGTACATCGTCGCTCAGGCCGGACGTAAGGGGGCCATCACGGTCTCCACCAACATGGCCGGCCGCGGCACGGACATCTTGCTCGGTGGGAACGCCGAGATGATCGCGCGGCTCGATTTCAAGGAGTCCAACCGCCTGCCCGAGGCCGAGCCCGAGGAGTTCGCCGCGCTGGTGAAGAAGTACGAGAAGCAGTGCAAGGAGGAGCACGACGAAGTGATCGCGGCCGGCGGGTTGCACATCATCGGCACCGAGCGCCACGAGTCTCGCCGCATCGACAACCAGCTGCGCGGCCGCGCGGGTCGTCAGGGCGATCCTGGCTCCAGCCGCTTCTACCTGTCCCTCGAAGACGACCTGATGCGTATCTTCGCCGGCGACCGCGTGAAGACGCTGATGGATCGCATGGGCATGCCCGACGACGAGCCAATCGAGCATCCCTGGGTCACGAAGAGCGTCGAGAACGCCCAGCGCAAGGTCGAGGAGCGCAACTTCGACATCCGCAAGAACCTGCTCGAGTACGACGACGTGATGAACGCGCAGCGCAAGACCGTCTACGCGCTGCGCCAGTCGTTGCTCGTCGGCCGCTACGAGCCGGAGGAGATCGACGAGACCGGCAAGGTCACGGACAAGGCCCGCAAGATCCCCACGGATGAAGGCATCAAGGAGAAGGTCGCTCCGGTGATCGCTCAGCTGGTCAACATGTTCGCCGAGGAGCCGCTGCAAACCCTCGACAAGAACGACGTGCCGCGCCCGCCGAACCGCAAGGAATTGAAGAAGGTCAAGAAGCTCGTCGAGGTCGAGTCGCTCCAGCACGAGGTCTACCAGATGTGGGGCGTCAAGCTGGAGCTCGAGGGCAGCGCCGCACGGAAGCGCACGCCGCTCGAGACGTACGACGAGCTGGTCGACTTGGTCGCGATGGGGCTGAGCGAACAGCGAGAGCGCTTCCTGGATCTGATCGATCGGGTCGTCAGCGCTATCGTGGAGGAGAGCTGCCCGCCCAACCGCCAGCCCGAGGACTGGGACTGGAAGAGCATCCATCAAGGCTTCAACGAGCACTTCAAGGAGCCGCTCGAGAAGGACGTGGACGACATGGGCGAGCTCGAAACCCTCGTCTGCACCATCTACGAGCGAGCCGAAGCCCTTTACCTCCAGCGCGAAGAGGAGATCGGTGTGGAGAACATGCTGCGCCTCTTGCGCCATGTTTACCTCGAGGAAATCGATCGCGCTTGGGTCGACCATCTGTCGAACATGGAACACCTGCGCGACGGCATCGGCCTGCGCGGCTATGGCCAGCGCGACCCGAAGAACGAGTACAAGAAGGAGGGCTACAACCTCTTCGTCAACATGATGGCGCGCGTATCGAGCAACGTCATCGCGCGTGTCTTCGACGCCCACATCCAGCGCCGCGAGCAGCTCGAGGCGATGGAGGCAGAGGCCGAGGCGCGTCACCAGGCGGAACTGGAAGCTGCGGTCGCGAAGCATCTCGGCGAGGCGCCGACCGATGGCAGCGAGGGCCCCGTGGAGCAGGCTCCAGCACCACCACCTCAGGCATCTGCGCCAAAGATCGGTCGCAACGACCCCTGTCCCTGCGGCTCGGGCAAGAAGTTCAAGAAGTGCCACGGCGCCGCCCTCGAGGATGACGACGAGGATGACGACGCAAACGCCGCCTGATCCCCCTCAGACGCGACCCGGCGTCGCACGGAACTACCTCGCGACGCTACTGCCCGCGGCCGCGCTTTTCCTCGCGGCAGCCTGCGGCTCCCCTCCCCCAGCCAAGACCAGCAACGCGGCGCCTGCCCCATTGGCGTCGAGCAGCGCCGCGCCGAACCCGACTCCAGTCGGACTGGAGGCCAATCCCCTGGAGCTCTCTCCGGCTGCGGGCATCGAAGACGAGCGCAACACCATCAACGTGTTCCGCAAGGCGGCCCCCTCCACCGTCTTCGTCACCCAGAGCCGCACCGTCGTCGACCCGTCGACCATGCGCACGACCGACGTGCCAACGGGCTCAGGGACCGGCTTCGTGTGGGACAAGCAGGGGCACATCGTCACCAACTTCCACGTGATCCGCGGCGCGCGCCTGCTCAGCGTGCGGCTCTTCGATCAGACCAGCTATGACGCGGTCGTGGTCGGCGTGGAACCGCCAAAGGACATCGCCGTCCTGCGCATCAACGCCCCGGAGAAGAGCCTGATCCCTCTCGGCCTGCCGCCGGAGAAGTACGAACTCGTCGTCGGTCAGAAGACCATCGCCATCGGCAATCCCTTCGGCCTCGATCACACGCTGACGACCGGCGTCATCTCCGCGCTCGGTCGCGACGTCGGAGGCGCGGGCGGCGTCACCATCAAGGACATGATCCAGACCGACGCGGCGATCAATCCAGGGAACTCCGGCGGACCGCTGCTCAATTCCTCAGGGAAATTGATTGGCATGAACACGATGATCTACTCGCGCACGGGTGCCAGCGCAGGCATTGGCTTCGCCGTGCCCGTCGACACGATCCGCCGAGTGGTGCCCCAGCTGGTCCAGTTCGGCAAGGTCGAACAGGTCGGGATCGGCATCGAGATCGACCCTCTGGGGCGCATCGAGCGCCGCTTCGGGATTCGAGGGGTGCTCGTGCTGAAGGCGTCGCCGGGCGGACCGGCGGACCGCGCCGGAGTGCAAGGCGTCTCTCAAGCGCAGAACACCTTCCAGCTGGGGGACGTGATCATCGGCATCGGCGACAAGGCGGTGGAGAGCTACGACGATCTCTACAACGCCCTCGACGGGAGGAAGCCCGGCGAGAAGGTGAAGGTCCGGCTGGTGCGTGGCCTGGGCCGCCCGAACCCTCAAGATCTGACGCTGTCCATCGACCTCGTCGTGGTCAACTGACCATACGACGTCTCCTCGCGGAAATCAGCGAAGACGCCCAGAGGAAGCGTGCAGCCCTACCAACCGCCCCAAGACGAACGCCTGAGCCTCCGCGTACCCGCGGGAGCAGACGACATCGAGCTAGCCCGGCCCAGGCCCGTGGTGAACGCGGCGACGCTCGCGCTGTGCGGCTCGGGCGTCCTCAGCGCGCTGTTGGTCGCGCAGATG
>JAGQIY010001375.1 GCA_020430865.1 Myxococcales bacterium | reverse complement strand
GGTAGAGGTCGTTGAGGTCCGACGTCGCGAAGCGGCCGCCGTCGAGCGGCACGAGGGGGCGCAGGTCCGGCGGGAGGACCGGGATGACGTTGAGCATCATCCACTCCGGGCGGTTGCCCGAGTCCTTGAACGCCTCGACGACCTTGAGGCGCTTCGCGTGCTTCTTGCGCTTCGCCTCGCTCGTCGCCTCCTTCATGTCGCTGCGGAGCTCCTCGGCGAGCGCGTGGACGTCGATCTCGCGGAGCATCTCGCTGATCGCCTCGCCGCCCATGCCGGCCTTGAAGGCGTCCCAGCCGTACTCGTCGCAGAGCTCCTGGTAGCGCTCCTCGGTGAGGACCTCGCCCTTCTCGAGGTCCGTCTCCATCGGATCGAGGACGACGTAGCTCTCGCAGTAGAGGATCCGCTCGAGGTTCTTGAGGGTGATGTCGAGCACCGCGCCGATGCGGCTCGGGAGGCTCTTCATGAACCAGATGTGCGCGACCGGGGTCGCCAGGGTGATGTGGCCGAGGCGCTCACGACGCACCTTCGACTGGATCACCTCGACGCCGCACTTCTCGCAGACGATCCCGCGGTGCTTCATGCGCTTGTACTTGCCGCAGATGCACTCGTAGTCCTTGACCGGGCCAAAGATGCGGCCGCAGAAGAGGCCGTCTCGCTCGGGCTTGAACGTGCGGTAGTTGATCGTCTCTGGCTTCTTCACCTCACCATGAGACCACTCGCGGATCTTCTCGGGGCTTGCCAGAGAGATACGAATGGCCGAAAAGCTAAGGGGATCTTTCGGCTTTTCGAAGAAGTTGAAGATGTCCTTCACGACGTCTCCTGAATGTTCTTACTGCTAGCGCGCTTTGAGGGGCGCGGATCGTATCACAAAGTTTCGAGGCAGACCTCTAGCCATCCCTACCGGCGTCAGCCGGCAAAGATTAGAGCCCCGGCAGCCCGCCCCGCATCATGCGCGACACGTTGGGCACCACCGACGGCTCGGCCGTCGGCTCGCGCACGCCGCCGCCTTCCTCGATAAGCTCGACGTTGAGACACAGGCTCTGCAGCTCTTTGAGCAGCACGTTGAACGACTCGGGCAGACCCGACTCGAGCACGTGCTCGCCCTTTACGATGCTCTCGTACATGCGCGTGCGCCCCGCGACGTCGTCGCTCTTGACCGTCAGGAACTCCTGCAGGCCGTAAGCGGCGCCGTACGCCTCCATCGCCCAGACCTCCATCTCGCCCAGACGCTGGCCGCCGAACTGCGCTTTGCCGCCCAGAGGCTGCTGCGTGACGAGCGAGTAGGGCCCGATGCTGCGCGCGTGGATCTTGTCGTCGACCAGGTGATGCAGCTTGAGCATGTACATCACGCCCACGGTGACATCGCGGTCGAACGGCTCGCCCGAGCGGCCGTCGAACAGCACGGCTTGGCCGGTCTGCGGCAGACCCGCCATCGAGAGCGCCTCTTTGATCTCGTTTTCGAGCGCGCCGTCGAAGACTGGCGTCGCGACGTGCACGCCGCGGCGCAGCTTGTTGGCGAAGCGACCGATGTCCTCGTTGTCGAGCGAGTCGATGAACGAGTGCGCCTGCTCGGTGGTGTAGATCTTCTTCAGCTGGCCGCGCAGGATCTCGGGGTTCCAGTTGACCTGCAGGTAGCGGTCGATCTGCTGGCCGAGCTCGCGCGCCGCCCAGCCGAGGTGCGTCTCGAGGATCTGGCCGATGTTCAT
>JAGQIY010001374.1 GCA_020430865.1 Myxococcales bacterium | reverse complement strand
GTTGGCGTCGCCCTCGAGGTGCATCTCCATGCCCTGCACCGCGAACGCGCCGAAGCTCTGACCCGCGGAGCCCGAGAAGTTGAGCACGATGCAGCCGGGGGGCAAGCCTTCGGCGCCGTAGCGTCGCGCGACGTCACCAGCCAGCATGCTGCCCACGGTTCGATGCACGTTGCGAATGGGCAGGTCGATCCGCACGGGTTCCTTGCGCTCGAGCGCCGGCTCGCACTTGGGAATGAAGACGTGGTCATAGGCTTTCTCGAGCCCGTGCTCTTGCTCTGTCGTCTTTGCCAGCGCGACGCCGGGCTTGGCGGGAGCCGGCCTGAGTATGTCGGAGAAGTCGACGCGTGAGGCCTTCCAGTGCTGAGAGGCGTCTCGGGTACGGATGCAGTCCACGCGACCGACCATCTCGCTCAGCCTGCGGAAGCCCAGGCTCGCCATGTGGGCTCGCAGCTCCTCGGCGACGAAGAACATGAAGTTGATCACGTGCTCCGGCTGACCTGTGAACTTCTTTCGCAGCTCAGGGTCCTGTGTGGCGATGCCCACCGGACAGGTGTTGAGGTGGCATTTCCGCATCATGATGCAGCCCGAGGCCACCAGCGGCGCCGTGGCGAAGCCGAACTCCTCTGCGCCCAGGAGCGCGGCGATCGCCACGTCCCGGCCGGTTCGCATCTGACCATCGGTCTGCAGGATCACCCGCCCGCGCAGGTCGTTCTTCACCAGCACCTGCTGCGTTTCCGCGAGGCCAAGCTCCCAGGGGACGCCCGCGTGCTTGATCGAGGTCAGCGGAGATGCGCCAGTTCCACCGTCGTGTCCGGAGATCAGGATCACGTCCGCGTGGGCTTTGGCCACGCCCGCGGCGACGGTGCCGACGCCCGCCTCAGCCACCAGCTTCACGCTGATGCGTGCCTTGGGGTTGACCATCTTCAGGTCGAAGATCAGCTGCGCCAGGTCTTCGATCGAGTAGATGTCGTGATGGGGTGGGGGCGAGATCAGCGATACGCCAGGCGTAGAGAACCGCGTCTTGGCGATGATCGCGTCGACCTTGTGACCCGGTAGTTGACCCCCTTCGCCTGGCTTGGCGCCCTGTGAGATCTTGATCTGCAGCTCATCGGCGCTGACCATATAGTGCGTGGTGACGCCGAAGCGTCCCGAAGCGACCTGCTTGATCGCGCTACGGCGCTCGTCGGTGAAGCGCTCGGGCTTCTCTCCGCCCTCGCCAGTGTTGCTCTTGCCGCCGATGCGGTTCATGGCGATCGCGAGGTTCTCGTGAGCCTCGGCGCTGATGGATCCAAAGCTCATGGCTCCGGTCGCGAAGCGCTTGACGATCTCCGCGGCGGGTTCCACCTCGGCGATGTCGATCGCGTTGCCCTGAGGATTCAGCTCCCACATCCCGCGCAGGGTGATCAGCCCCTCGCTCTGCTTGTTGATGAGCTCGGAGTACTCCTGGTAGCTCTTGATGTCCTCCTGGCGCACCGCGCGCTGCAGCGAGGCGATTGCCCGAGGGCCCCACAGGTGCCGCTCTCCCTGAGCGCGGTAGTGGTACTGGCCGCCAACGGAGAGATCGGCGACCCCGCCGTCGCGGCGTGGGAAGGCACGCTGGTGGCGCAAGCGAGCTTCCTCGGCGATCACTCCCAGGTCGATACCGCTGATGCGACTGGCTGTGCCGGTGAAGTAGCGATCGATCACTTCCTCGTTGAGCCCCAGCGCTTCGAAGATCTGCGCCCCCTGGTAGCTCTGCAGCGTGCTGATGCCCATCTTGCTCATGACCTTCAGCAGGCCCTTGCAGACGGCCTTGATGTACTTCTCCTTGGCGACGGTGGGATCCGTGAGCCCAGGCGTCTGACCCTCACGACAAAGCTGCTCGACCGTCTCCATGGCGAGATACGGGTTCACGCCGCCGGCGCCAAAGCCGCACAGCAGGGCGAAGTGGTTGACCTCCCGAGCCTCTCCCGTTTCCACGAGGATTCCGACCTTGACTCGGGTTCCGTTGCGCGTGAGGTGGTGATGCACGGCTCCGGTGGCGAGCAGGCTAGGGATCGGCGCCATGTGAGGGGACGTCCCGCGATCGCTCAGGATGATCAGGCTGTGGCCGTTCAGGACCGCCACCGATGCCTGGCGACATAGCTCGTCGAGCGACGCCTTGAGGCCGGCAGCGCCCTCGGCGACGGGGTAGAGCATGGGCAGGGTCGCGGGCATGCGCAGCTGGATCATGTGGGTGTGGCGCAGCTTGACCATGTCCTCGTTGCTCAGCACCGGGTGGGGCAGCTCGAGCATCTGAGCTTGATCGGGTAACTCGAAGAGCAGGTTCCCCTCGCCCCCGATGTAGCTCTTGAGGCTCATGACCAGTTCCTCGCGGATCGGATCGATCGCGGGGTTGGTCACCTGCGCGAAGTGCTGCTTGAAGTAGTTGAACAGCGGTTGCGGCTCGTCGCTGAGCACGGCGAGGGGTGTGTCCGTGCCCATCGAGCCCACCGCCTCGGCGCCCAGCTTGGCCATGGGCGCGATCAGCAACCGCAGATCCTCCTGCGTGTAGCCGAAGGCTTGCTGGCGCTCGAGCAGGCTGTGTTGCTCGGTCGGTCGCGTGGAAGGCACCGTCTCGATGTCGCGGAGGTTGATCTTGTTGTCGCGGAGCCACTTCCCGTAGGGCTGCCGGGTGCAGATGTCCTGCTTGATCTCCTCGTCTTCGACGATGCGCCCCTGCTCGAGGTCCACCATGAACATCTTGCCGGGTTCCAGGCGACCTTTGCGCTCCACTCGTTCCGCAGGGAACTCCAGCACGCCGGTCTCCGAGCCCATGACGATGATGCCGTCGTGAGTCAGCATCCAGCGCGCTGGCCTGAGGCCATTGCGGTCGAGCATCGCCCCGATCTGACGCCCGTTGGTGAAGGCGAGGGCGGCCGGGCCGTCCCAAGGCTCCATCAAGCACGAGTGGTACTCGTAGAAGTCCCGCTTGTGGCGAGGCATCGCTGGGTCGTTCTGCCAGGCCTCGGGGACCAGCATCATCATCACGTGGGGAAGCGCACGGCCGCCGTGGACCAGCATCTCGACGACGTTGTCCAGCGTCGCCGAGTCGCTGCCTCCGGGCGTGACCACGGGCAAGATGTGACGCACGTCCTCTCCGAAGATCTCGCCGGCGAACAGCGTTTCACGCGCCTTCATCCACGCGATGTTGCCCCGCACGGTGTTGATCTCCCCGTTGTGGGCCAGCGTCCGGAACGGCTGCGCCAGCTGCCAGGTGGGGAAGGTGTTGGTGCTGAAGCGCTGGTGGACCATGGCCAGCGCGCTCACCATGCTGGGATCGTTCAGGTCCTCGTAGAAGACCGACAGCTGTTCCGCGAGGAGCAGCCCTTTGTAGATCATCGTCCGCGACGACAGGCTCGGCATGTAAAAGGTCTTCTTGGCCTTGCTGGGCAGATCGCTCTCGCGCACCGTGCGCTCGATCCACTTCCGGATCACGAACAGCTTGCGCTCGAACACGGTCTGGTCGCTGACCGTGGAGCCCACGATCACCTGACGGATGATCGGGGCGCTCTGTCTCGCGAGAGGGCCGCACGCCTCCACGTCCACAGGGACATCGCGCCAGCCGAGCAAGCGCTGACCCGTGCCGCCGATCTTGTCCTCGACGATCTGCATGCAGCGGCGGCGCTCCTCACGCGACTGCGGCAGGAAGACCGTGCCAACGCCGTAGTGACCGCGCGCCGGAAGCTTGATCGCCAGCTTCTCCGCCTCCTGCTCGAAGAAGGCGTGGGGGAGCTGGATGAGGATGCCGGCGCCATCACCGGTCAGCGGGTCGCTGCCCGCAGCGCCGCGGTGCACGAGGTTCAGCAGGATCTGCACGCCCTGGCGCACGATCTCGTGGGAGGCGACGCCCTTGATGTTCGCCACGAAGCCAACGCCGCACGCGTCGTGCTCGAACTGGGGATCGTAGAGTCCGGACTTCTCGGGGAGACTCATGCTCGGGGGCCTCCAAAAGGGGGTTCGCAGGTGGGCACTGCGCGCGCTTGCGCACAGCAGGTTTCGCTTGCACCAAGCACGGCTGACCGGGGAGGGGGAACGGCGAGCTTCGCTCGGTGCTGCTCGCGTTGGCGCGAGCGGCATCCACGCCAGACGGGCGCGGACAAGCAGTACTGTCGGTAGACGGAGAGGAGATCCCGCTCCGCCCATGCTTATTGGGCCACGCATTAACGCGCCGCGCAAGCGCGGACACGTCAATCCAGGTGGGGGACCCGACTCCGGCGCGCAGGGGGTAGCCTGGGGGAGCGACGCCAGGGTTCTCCGCACGAGACGCGTGCATCGAACCGACGGCCTTGGTGGGCGGAGGCGTCGCAAGGCCGGTGGTTCTGGCCGGCGACGCCGCCCTTCGGGCGAGGCTGCTGTGAGCCAGGGCGCAGGCTAGCTCGCAAAGGTTTCCGGAATGTTTCCAGGAGAGGGGAGTCCGGGGCCTTGGGTTCTGGGAGCCGCGTCTGATATCTCGATCGAGACATGGTGTGGCAGCTCCCGAGGACGCAGCGACTCACTCGACGGCTTGGTTCCACTCTGGCACTGACCCTGGTCGCCTGTCTGCTGACTGCTTGTGAGAAGGACCCGCCGCCGGCGCCCGCGAAGCCCGCTCCGAGCGATGCTCCCAGCGGCCCGTGCGCGAACGGCAAGAGCGACGATCCGCCGAACAGCGAGTTCAAGCCAGCTCAGAACGCCTTCCATGAGAAGGAGTACTCGAGGAGCAAGCAGCTGTTGGCGGATCTAGCGAAGCGCTACCCGAGCAGCGCGAGCGTGCGCGTCTGGCAGGGCGACGCCGCGCTGTTCGACAGCAAGACACCACTCACCGAGGCGGCGGATCAGGGCCTCGTATTCTACCAGCAAGCCCTCGCGCTCCAGGAGAAGGGCTGCAGGCTTCCAGACTACGAGCGGTACTACCTGCGGATGGGCTTTGGCTATGCCTATCTCAGAAAGAAGGACGGCAAGCGCGCGCTCGTGCACCTGAAGGCCGCGGAGGAGGAGTTCAAGAACTCCTCGGGGCTCTACTACAACATCGCCCGCGCCTATTGCCGCGAGGATAATGTCGACCAGTGCGTGGCCTACTTCGAGAAGACGCTGGTCAACGCCAAGGCCCTGAAGAAGCCCGACTTCCTCCGCAGTCACTACTCCTTGGCGTCTTGGGTCAGCCGTTCACGCACCCAGAGCGAGTTCGTGAAGCTCCGCCGAGACAAGCGCTATCGAGAGCTCCTGGCCAAGTACAAGGGTGATTGAGCCCGACGCCTACTTCGCCTGCCAGACCTGCGCGAACACCTCGGTCTTGCCTTTATCCATGCGTATAATGACGCGATACTGGCCAGGGCTCCCGACGCAGATGGGGCCGTCTCCGTTCAGGACCGCGTAGCCCCTGCCGAGGCTCGCCTCGGCGACCTTCGAGTCGTCCCGAGCCAGGAGCTGCAGGCGCAGCTCGGCCTCGCCATTGGCCGCGACGGCGGCTCGAAGGCATTTGCTGGTGTCGATCACGGTGACCGGGATCTCGCGACGGCCTTCTGGCTCCAGCTCGACCTCCAGCACCTCGGGTAGCAGGGGCCGCATGCCCTTCGCGCACGCCGCCCCGAGCTTCTCCAGCGCAGCCTTTCCCGTTTCCGCCTGGAGATCATCGTAGCATCCCGGAGGCAACGGCGCGGGGTCGGCGGAGGCGCTGGGCCGTGGCGCTGGGGCGCTTGGAACGACCGACGGCACAGCACTCGATTGTGCTGCGCCGTCTTGTGCGTGAGGCTCGGTGCTCGACGTCTTGCTGCAGCCGCCGCAAGCGACGAGGAGCAGCGGAACCGCGAGGAACGAGAAGCGATGCATGGGGGCCGAGTAGACGCCCGGCGGCTGCCACGTCAAGTCAGTGCTTCTTGCGCTTCTTGCGGCGGCGCATCTTCTCGGCGCGCTTGGCCGAGCCACTGACAGCCTCGTCCGCTGCGTAGGCCACCTCGCCGGTGACCACGGAGCCCGGCACCGGGAGCTTCGGCACGATCAGCAGCTCGCAGTTGAGCTGGGTGTAGTCGTCGTCGATGCGCTCGATGCGCCAGTCCGCGTCGAGTCGCTTGACGTTGCCCTTCACCATGCTGCCGGTCAGGGTGCGCACGTCGCCATCCTTCTTGACCGGCTTGAAGCGCACGACTGCCCAGATCTTTCCGGCACCGTGCAGGATGGGGACGGACAGGTAGACGAGGGTGTCGTCGCCTTCCTTGCCGACCACTCGAGCCTTCTTGAACTTGGAGATGAAGCGCGCGTAGTTCTTGAAGTCCGTGACGACGTCCTCGACCGTGTCGGGGCTGGCCTTCACCGCTATCCGCGCGCAGCCGGCCTTCACGTCGCTCTTCTCGGTCTTCTTCTCGTAGCGCTCCGAGTCTTTCTTCTTCTTGAGGCGCTCTCCCTCGCTCTCCGCCCAGGCGGGCAGGCTGAAGGAGAGGCTGATGGCACCGGTGCTCAGCAAGAGACTGCGACGAGAAAGCTGCATGCGATGATTCTCCTGGGGAGGCTGGAGGTCAGGAAAGCGGGCTTGGTGGGTCCCGAGGATTCCCACCACCCTGCATGGCGTGTGCCGACGGTGGCTGGAAAGGCCGAACGAGTGCAGGGATGGACGAGCGAAGTCCGGCTTTCTTAGGGTTTTTTTGGGGGGTGAGGTGTGTCGTTCTGGCTACGCGACCAGCGAGCACCAGCGTCGTGGGCGCTCCCACCGAGACCAGCCCCGCGTGCCGCGGCGAAATCCCGTTCACAACTGGTGTCGCAACAGGGGCACATGCTCCCCGCTTACGAAGTGTTAGTCCGAACCTTCCTCGGCTAGCCGGCCGGTGCCCACTCAGGCGGTCTCGGGCTCGACCGGAGCCATGGTGCAGGAGCCGCTGAACTGCACCCCTTTGTCCATGAAGATCTCTGGCGCCTGCAGGCTACCCGTCACCTGGGCCGGGACGTAGAGCTCGATCGCCCGCTCTGCGAGTACCCGTGCGTCCACCCGACCGCCCCGAATGATCACCGTCGCCACTCGGATCTCACCCTCCACGTCGGCCCCCTCTCCGACGATCAGCACATCGTCGCTCCGGATCTCTCCGCGAAACGTGCCGTCGATGCGCACCCGGCCGGTGAAATGAAGCTTGCCTTCGAACCGGGTCCCGCGCCCCAGCAACGCAGTGATTTCGCTGGCGGGGAGCGCCGTTTGATCGGTCATGGGAGCCCAGGAGCTATCACAGCCAGCGTGGCTTGCAAACCGGCTGCCGAGAGCGCGGCCCCCGCTGAGCAGCGTTGGTGCGTGCCGAAGGGATCACCCCGGTTGCCCGCGTCCGGTACTGGACGGGTGTGCGTTAGGTTCGCGACGAAGCCCTTGGGTGCAGGGCCGTGTGTCGACTAACACCCCCTCGCCCCCAAACCAGAAAATACCAGTGAATACGCTGGGTTATACGGATTCCGTAGAGCGGAACAGATCCTGCTTCTAGCCGCTCGGAATCGTCCATCCGGTCCGGGTACGAGTCTGATTGACACAGGCCTACAGCGTGTGACAGTCCGGCACTGTTTTTCGGGTTGGCAAACGTGCGAGGAATGGGCAGAAAGCCACTTCACTCTCACTGGAATGACCGCTCACACCTCCCTCCGCGCCCGGGCGGCGCGGACACAATACGGAGCCGCCAAGATATGAAGCGCCGAATCTTAGGAGCCACTTTCGCTCTAGCGAGCTTGATCACCGCCTCTGCGTTCGCGCAGCCCGCCGAGCCGGCGCCCGCCACGGGTCCCGCCCCTGCTCCGGCGGCGCCCGCCGCTCAGCAGCCCGGCGGTCAGGCGACGGGTGGCTTCGAGCTCGGCCTGGGAGGTAGCGGCGACGCGATCTCCGACACGGGTCCAGGCGATGAGCCCAACGAGCCCGGCAAGCCGAAGCCGCTGCCCTGGAGCCTGCAGCTGGTTTGGGATCAGAGCGCGACCACGGACACCGTGGGCGTGGGTCAGGATCGTCAGTCGGAAGATCCGACCTACGACATGACCTTCACCCTGAAGCCCGCCTACAAGCTCATTTCCAAGGAGAAATGGAGCCTGTCGATCGCCGGCGAGATCGGCGCGCTGCGTGAGTTCACCAATAGCGACACCACCACCAATCGCGGCGAGTGGACGCTCACGGACGCCAAGCTCTTCAGCGCTTACAACCGCGTGCTGGCGAGCGACGGTGACATGGCCACCACCGTCGGGCTGAGCCTGCCGGTGCTGACCTTCCCGACTTCCAAGATCAGCGCCAACACTGGACGTATCCTGGGCCTCGGAGCCTCTGCTTCCCTGGGGCAAACGGTGCCGGTGCTGGGGAGCGGTGCCGACGCGCTGCAGACCTTCACGCTCACGGGCATTGCGGGCTACAACCACACCTTCACCCAGGCTACGACGCCGGTGAACGGGGACTTCGAGCGCAGCCGTATCACGCCGAGCGGTCAGACCGACGTGTCCGACCAGCTGTCGACGGGCTACATGCCGAAGCATCAGGCGTCCCTGACGCTGGCGGGCACCCTGGGCATCACCAAGACCATCAGCTGGACGAACAGCTTCAGCTGGCGGCCCACCTGGAAGTACGACGCGGTGGAGGTCGATTGCGTGAACGTCACCACACCCGGCGACTGCGCCGAGGTCACCTCTGCCGAGAAGGATCCGACCAACTTCAGTGTGGTGACCATCTTCGCCTCCGAGGTGGGGATGCAGGTCGTCCCGGAGTTCAGCTTCGCCGTCGGCTACGCGAACGGCACGCTGCAGCTTGGCGAAGACGGAACGCGTCGCAACATCCTCTACAGCCCCGATGCCCGGGTCTACTTGAGCCTCGTGGGCCACATCGACGCCATCTACGACAGCCTCTCTGGCCGTCGTGAGAGCCAGAAGAGCCAGACCGCCCAGAAGAAGCCGGTTCAGACTGCCAGCCGCTGAGCCCTAGTGAGCAGGCGACGCGAGCGCCTCCATGTCAGTCCCCGCGAGCGAAGTGGCTCTCGCGGGAGGCAGAGGCGCGTTCGGCTTTCGCCGAACGCGCGGCCGAGAGTCTGGCCTTGAGCGATGCTTCGTACGATCCTGGTGAGGATGTCTCGCCGCCTACTTCAGTGGACCATCGCGCTCTTGGGGATCGCAGTCGCTGCGCCGGGCGCCGCCGAAGAGAAGGTCACCAAGACCGAAGACGGCGGCTACAAGGTGGAGATCAAGCGGCCTCCGCAAGCGAAGGCAGACTCAGGCACGGACAAAGCCAGCGGGGATGCCGAGGCGAAGAAGCCCAGTCGCACCGGTGGCTATACCTGGACGGACAAGCCGCGCCGCCACTACCGTCGCACCAAGATCGATCCCAAATGGGCCATCGCGACGTTTCCCGGTTTCCGCATGCTGCAAGATGGCAGCAGCGAAGTCAGCGTATGGCTGAGCAAGAAGGTGAGCGTCGAGGTGAACAAGGGCGAGCGCAGCGTGACCCTGGTACTCAGCGACACCTACGTGCGCTGGACGACGAACACCTATCCGCTGATCACGACGCACTTCAACACGCCCCTGGCGAGCGCGCGGCTGAAGCGCGGCAAGAAGGGACAGACGCTGCTGGTGCTGAACCTGCGAGAGGCAGCGGACGTGAAGTCGCGGCTCGAGGTGGGGCCTCGAGGCACCTCGATCCTGAGGGTGAGCATCCCTGCGCCGCGCCAAGAGTACGTGAAGGCGGAGCAGCGGGTTCCATTGGCCGTGCTGCCGGCCCAGCGCCGTCAGTAGTCGAGTGCCCTGTGCGCGCCCCGTGTCGGCGCGCGGCCCGTGAGGGCGACTGAGTGGGCTTGCGACCGGTGCTCCGGTGGGCGGGGCTCAATCTGCTGGCGGGAAGCGTGAGCGGCAGCGCCATCGCTCAGACAGTAGAATTTACCGCGCGGAAAGCGGAGGTCGATCTGGAGCAGCGCTGTGCCGAGCTCGATGGCGACGTCGAGGTGAAGAGCGGTTCGCTCAGACTGCGGGCGCCCCGCTTGAAGATCGAGGAGACAGCGGACGGAGTGGGCGTCGAGGGGCCCGGGCGACTCAGCGGTTGCAGCTGTCCAGCACCGCCGCTCGAGCTTGGCTTCGAGCGCGCGGAGATCAGCCGAGACGGCGACGTCGATCTGAGCGGGCCAAGACTGACCAGCGGCGACACCACGCTGCTGTACCTCCCGCGCCTCATGCTCCGAGGCCCGAACAGTGCTGGCATGTTGCCACCCACGGTCGGATACTCCGGCCGCGATGGCGCCTTCCTGGGGGTAGCCGCCGAGCTGCCGCTCGTGAGTTCCGCGGGGCAAGAACGCCCCGGCACGACGCGCGTCCGATTGGGCGTGGGAGCCTATTCGCGCCTCGAACGAATTGCTGACGGCGCGCGCGTATCCCTCGACGTGTCGGGGCCCAGCGGTCGCAGCGCCCTGGCGTGGGAGTCGCTCGACGGAGGCATGGTCGACATCGACGCCCACGGCGCGAGCGGCGTCGTGAGCTACCGAGCCGACGCGGCGAGGGGGCGTCGAGCCCTGGTTGGACCGCTGGCCTTCTCTCGTGTGATCGCGCCGCAGGACCGAGCACGCCTCGCGTTCGCCAGCTGGAGCCCAGCGGGCAGCGCGTACGCGCAGATCCGCGGGGATAGCGCGCGGGGCCTGCCGGGCATCGACGGCGCGGAGCTGGGCGCGAGCTCGGGGTATGCCGTCGATGTCTGGGAGACGGACGTCGCAGGCCTGAGCTGGGAGGGCGATCTGCTCGGCGTGGGGGGCGCGACGCAACCAGGCTTGGGCGTGTTTCGACAGGCGATGGCGCTC
>JAGQIY010001373.1 GCA_020430865.1 Myxococcales bacterium | reverse complement strand
GGAGCGAGAAGCAGATCAAGGGCCAGGGCGCCGGAGGCAGCGAGAAGAGAGCGGCGGGTCCCGACGCAGAAGCGGGCGGCGCGGGCGCGGCCCAGAGCGACGCCGCGGGCGCGGAGGGGGGTGGCTCGGGCAACAAGGAGATCAAGATCTCCGGCGCCGCGGTGGAGTGCGTGGGTGGGGTCAACGTCGTCACCACGCCCGCTTCCGTCGAGTGGGAGACCTACGGCGTGAGCCAGCTGCTGGTCGGCGGAGCGCACCTGACCAAGGCGCGCTCCAACGTGTCCCTCGAGGTGGGAGGCGCGTCGATCGAAGCTTCCGCGAGCCACGTGGTCAAGGCGGGGGCCACGGTCGCGCGCGAGGTGAAGGCAGCGCTCAACAGCACCTGCGCCGCGCTGACGCTGCAATCGTCGGCGGGCGTCGGCTTCAACGCGCCAGCCATCCTGTTCAAGAGTGGAGGCGCGCTGTCTTGCTCCGGCGGCAAGGTGAGCTTCGTCGTGGGTGGCACGACGCTGAGCTTCGACGGCTCGGCGGTGCTCGTCGACGGTGGCTCCGTCACCTTCAAGAAGAAGACCAAGCAGAGCGGGTCGACGGATCACTGATGTCCAACGCGGCTACCAGCCTCGTCTCCCTCAACGTCAGCGGCCTGGGTCTGGTGACCACTGCTGGCTCCAACCTGCTCGAGTCGCTGTTCTTCGCGGAAGCGAGTGTCGAACCTGGAGTGCCAACACCGTTCTTCAAGCCATCGGAGCTCGAGGGGGACGACCCCGAGCCGATCCAGATCAACCGCTGCCCCTGGCTCGAGGCGGAGCTGCCCCTGGCCGAGCGCTGCGCGCGCATGGCCGAGCGCGCTGCACGAGAGGCGCTCGAGCCGCTGTGCGCGAGTCAGGAACCCGAAGCAGACGCCGTGTGTCCCGAGATCTGGCTGATCCTGCCCTGTGAACGCGACGGCTTCAGCGAGCTCACCGCCGCGAGCATCAGCCAGGAGCTATGGCGGCGCCTGTCCCCCGCCAACGTCCGCGCACACTTCGGCGAAGCAGCCACCATGGATGCGCTCAAGGAGATCCACGCGGCAATGAAATCTGGTGCCGCCGCCGCGCTGCTCCTGGCGGTGGATAGCTACTTCTGCGTGGAGTCGGCAGAGCGTGAGGTCAGCCACCCGGTCAGCCCCTGGGAACCGCTGCCTCCGCTCAGGGCCGAAGCGGCTGGGGCGGTCCTGTTCACGGCGAAATCGCCAGGCGCTGCGGCGGACTCCTTGAGCCGAAGCCGCCTCGGGAGCTCACGCGTGAGCAGCCAGGCTCCGGTCAGCGATCTGCGTCAGAGCTACTTCACCTCACAGGCACCGACCTCTGGCCCTGCGCTTTCCGAGCCACCGACCTCGATGCGTAGCTCGCGGCTCTCCGGAACCGCGCTCGGTGCGCTCAGCTCCTCCCACATCGCGCGCCTGGTCGCGGTGGGGTCTGCCAAGGCTCCTGCGAGCGAGCTGAACGACGTCCCGCAGGACGGCTTGGTGATGACGTACCTGCTGGAGACCCTCAGCGGAGCGATTCGCCCGGACTGGCTCATCGGACCGACCCGGAGTTCGCTGTTTCGCTCGCGGGAGTGGGAGATGGCGCTCTGTCGCTGCCGCGCGAAAGTGGCCGAGGACTTCGACTCCCTGGACGTCGAGACCCTCTTCGGCCGCGTGGGCGCCGCCGCGGTGGTGGTGTCGATCGTGTACAGCGTGGCCGCGACGCGGCTCGGACTGAGGGAGCCGAAGGACGGCAACTTGCTCACTTCCTGCGTCTGGAACGTCTCGCCCGACGGGAACCGGGGCCTGCTGGCACTGATGACTCAAATCCAGGCGGACACTCACGACTCAGGAGATCACCATGGCGCCTGAGGTCGCGGCCGAGACCTGGGATAGCGCGACGGCCAACCTCGAGGCGCTCCACGAGGCCTTGGACCAGCTCAGCGCCACCCCGCAGGGAGCGACCAGCGTGATCGACGAGCTGCAGCGGTGCCTGGTGGCTCTGGCGCGCGCCAGCGAGCCCACGACGGAGCTCGCGCACCACGCCGCCCGCGCGCAGCAGCTGGTCATGACCCTGGTGGCCGCAGGACTCCTGGCGCCGATCCACAGCTCTGCGCTCCGCGCCGCGTACGACGCATGCGTCGGCGCCGACTACTGCGCCGCGTGGTGTGAGTCGGCGAGCGCCGTCACGAACGGCAGCTGGCTGTCCAGCGGGTTTCGTGCCTCTCGGAAACGACCGAGAGTCCAACAGCTACTGCCGCCCCCCGCGGACGATGACGGTGCCTTCATCCGCACCGAGCCTCGGGCCAGCCGAGCAGTCCTGGTGGACTACGCCGTCGCCCGCACGCTGGAGCACCACGAGGTCGCCGAGCGAGCGGTCCACAGCTGTCTCGACGACCTGAGCATGCTCGCCCGCCATCGGCTTGACCGCCGCCTGGACGAGGCGAGCAACGAGGAGCGCCGCATCCTGCGCCTCGGAGACGCCTTCGCGGTCGCGGGCGCTGACGCTCCGACGCACCTGCGGGCGTGGTGGTCGGATCAAACGGCGAGCACGGATCCCTACCGGAGCTTCGCCGCGAGCTACGCGCTGTCGGTTTGCGCGGGCGGCGGGATGTTTCGCATCCTCGGGGAACTGCTTCAGGATCTACCAGCGGACGCCCACGCAGACGTGGAGGCGGCGGTAGACGCCCTGGAGCTGGTCACCCGCCCGGAGCGCGCTTCGCTCGTCCAGCACTGGCAGCGCGCCGCTTCACCCGTGCTCCGAGCGGTCGCGATCGACCTGGGGAGTCGACGCTCGAGCAAGCCACCAGAGCTGGAGCCGCTCGCGCTGTGCCAGTGGCTGGTGGACCCCAACCCCTGCGTCATCGTCTCTGCGCTGCGCGGACTGGCGCGCGCACGACACATCCCAGACGAGCTGGTGCCCGCGGTGGAGCAGCTTCTCCTGGGGGGGGTGAGCGCACGCGTCGCCTTCGAGGCTGCGCGCTGCCTCGCGCTGTGTGGGTCCTCGAGGCCATATGACGTGCTGCGCACGGATCGGCGCCTGCTAGACGCGATCGGCGATCGCGCCCTGGAGCTACTGCTCTGGTTCGGCGATCTGAACGACGCTGGGCTGTTCGCGCACATCCTGCAGTCCCGCCCGCCGACGGCATACACCCTCGAGTGCGCGGCGTTGTTCGGTATCCCCGAGTCCTACGCCTACTTCCTCCACGCCCTCGAGCAGGAGGACCTCGAGGACGACGCGGCTGGAGCGCTGCGCATCCTGCTCGGCCCCATCGACGAGGACCTGCTCAAGGTTCCTGCCGCGTGGAAACGCCACCTGCGCTCGTTGAACTTGAAGAGCGGCGTGCGCTACCGCTGGGGGCGGCCGTGGCAGCCGAGCTGCCTGAACAGCGAGGTGCAACAAGCGGAGCTCTCACGCCGAGGGCTGCAGGTCCGCTTCGATGAGCTGTCGGTACGCCTCGGCGGCCTGCAGCACCCCGCGGTGACCGACTGGGACGACACGCTGCAGCCTGCGCTGGCGGACCTGCTGAGCGGGCTCGGCAACCTGGGCTCGAAGCTACGCCCCGGTGAGTACTTCTGCTTCACTCGCGAGCGCCGTGGCGCGACGAGCGGCGCATCACCGTCGGGCCTCACCCCCAACCCTGCGAGCGTCAGGTCGGCGCGTGTGGGAGCCTGAACGTGATCTACAACAACACTCGCTTTCAAGTCGCTGAGCTCTGGCACCAGTGGAGCGAACCAGAGGGAGGCTCCGAGGCGCTGACCCTGGTCGTCAAGGCGACCTACGCGATCCAGAAGGACGGGCGCTGCGTCCCCGCGGAAACTCAGGTCCCGATCCGCTACACCGAGGAGCTCACCGGGGAGCGGCAGGACGCCCCCAGCGCGCGGCTGCCCGCGGACGTGATCCCGGAGAAGCTGGGCAGCGATGTGATCGTCGCGGGGCACGCGTACCTTCAACCAGGGGAGACGCAGGTCACCACCAACGTGCAGGTTGGTGAGCTCTCGGCGCCGCTCCTGGTGCATGGTCCGCGTCACTTCGAGAGCGTGCTGGGCAGCGTGCGCATCGGTCGCGCGGTGACCACCGAGCGTGTACCGCTGGTCTACGAGAAGGCCTACGGCGGCGCCTCCGAGGACCTGCAACGAGTCGAGGATCGCAATCCCGCGGGTGTGGGCGTGACGGCAAACCCGAAGTCACTGGACGGCAAGCTCGCGCCGCAGATCGAGCACCCAGGAAAGCCGCACCAGAGCGCCAGGGACGCTCACGCCCCCATGGGCTACGCGCCCATCATGCCGCACTGGGAGCCAAGGCGGAGCCACTTCGGAACGCTGGACGACAGCTACTTCAAGCAACGCATGCCGCTGACGCCCAGGGACTTCAGCCTCCGCTATCACAACCAGGCGCACCCGAGCTTGATACTCGGGCGACGTCTCCAGGCGGACGACCCGGTGGCGCTACTGGGTTTGCACCCCGAGCGGCTACTACGCTTTCAGCTGCCCAGGCTTTCACTGAGAGTTCGTGGCTTTCGCGACCAGGGCTCTGCGGAGCTGCGCCGACCGGAGCCCGACACGCTGATCATCTCACCCGACGCCGGTCACATCGAGCTCGTGGTGCGCGAGCGCTTTCGGCTGCTGCGTAGCAATCCGCTCCGCGAGCTCCAGGTCGATCCGGGGGTCAACTGATGCGATCACTCGTCTTCGCCCGTCGGCAGGGCAGCGAACACGGGAACCGGCTCAGCAGGCGCTGGTTCGGACGTCACCGGCTGCAGTCGAGCCAGCGGACCGATCGGATCGCTCGCCTCCGGGTACACAATCGGTTCCGCGTGGATATCTGGAAGGGCAGCGTCGGCGCCCACCGCGCGACTGCGTTCAGCTGGTTCGAGGGTCGGCAATTTCTCTGCCCAGCGTCGGTTCAGGTTCATCAGGTCGATCTCCAGCAGGCCGAGCTGACGCAAGACCTGTGGCGGATCGCTGGACGCTCCGTAGGCCTTCAGGAAGGCGAACCACGCTCCCGCATCGGCGTCGATGGGAGGCAGCGGTCGCTCGAAGTGAGCCAGCGCCGCCTCGCTGGCGGCGCTGTACTCGTCCTGGAACGGGTCGTCGACGTCGGCCTCCATCAGGCGCCGCTCGATGGGCGCCTTCAGCGCCTCCCACTCCTCGACGCTGATCCGCTCCGTCGCGAAGACGCTGTCCGGCGGCAAGCGCGCCAGGGTCAGTGCCAGGTTGACCCGTGCGTACTGGTCGAGGGTGAGTCGCGCCACGGCGGCATCTTCATACAAATCCCGGAGGCTTACCAGTGAGCGATCACGCATCCATTCAAGTGGACCTGGCCCTCGAGGGCGCCAGCGGGGCACTGCAAGTCCTGCGCTTCGAGGGACGCGAGGCGATGAACGAGCTCTCCCGCTTCAAGCTGGAGTTCTCGACGACCGAGCACGATCTCGGAATGGATCCCCGCGGACTCGACCAGCTGTTCGGGAAGGCCGCCACCGTCGCGATCGTCGATCGCCGGGAAGGGCACGTACGGACGATCCCCCTGATGGTGGTGGGCGTGGAGCTGATCGAGGAGACGATTCACGGCGACCTGCGGCTCGAGCTCGAGCTGGTGCCTCGCCAGCAGCTCCTGCAGGAACGCTCGGGTCACTCGATGTGGGTGGAGAGGGACACCCTGGGGATCGTCAGCGCGCTGCTCGATGCGCAGGGTTTGGGGGGAGGTGCGCTGGATGTCCGCCTGACCCAGGAGTACGAGCCTCGTCCCCAGTGCGTTCAGTACGCGGAGACCGAGTGGGCCTTCGCGCTGCGCTTGCTGGCCGATGAGGGGATCTCCGCCTGGTTCGAGTCCAAGGACGACGAGCCGATCTGGATCCTCGCGGATTCACTGGAAGCCTGCTCGGACATCGAGGGCGACGCAGTGGTCCCCTTCGAGGACGGCGCCGCGAACACCGCCCAGAGACACTTCAGGGACTTCGAGCTCGAGGCCGCCTGGTGCACCGGAAACGTGCTGCTGCGTGACGACGACGTACGCCAGCCCGAGGTGCCCATCGAGGGCAAGCTCGAGGCCGGAGAAGGCCTCTACTTCGCCTACCCCGCGCGCCTCGTGAATGGCGCCCAGGCAGCTCAGCGCGCCCGGATCCGACTCGAGCAGCTGAGACGATTCGAGCTGGTCGCGCGAGGGCGCTCCGACTGCACGCGACTGCAACCCGGACGCATCTTCGAGCTCTCCTCGGAGCAAACCGAGTTGAACCAGCGCTACCTCGTCGTTTCCGTGGAGCACCATCTCGTGGAGTCGACGCCCGGCAAGCAGAGCGCCGAGGACTATCGCAACACGGTGGTGCTGGTGCCCGCGGGTCGCTTCTTGCGACCGGAGATCCCCGCCTGGCCGGCGCTGCCCGGGCTCGAGCCGGCGACCGTTACGGGTCCTCCTGGCGAGGAGATCCACGTCGACGATCTGGGCGCCGTGAAGCTCAAGCTGCCCTGGGATCGCAGCGAGACGATGGACGACACCACCTCGTACTGGGCCCGGACCCTTCAGCCAAACCTCGGTGGCAGCATGTTTCTCCCGCGGGTGAACTGGGAGGTCCTGGTCGCCTACGCCCACGGCAACCCCGACCAGCCGCGCGTCCTCGGGCGTCTGTACAACGCCGAGGCGGCGCTCCCGTACTCACCCAAGGGTCAGAGCGCGTCGACTTCGTTCCAGACCGCGAGCTCCCCGGGCGGGGGAGCTGTCAACGAGATCAAGATGGGCGACTCCGCAGGGAAAGAGTCCATGGGCATCAACGCAGCCAAGAACCAGGACGTCGTCGTCGGGGGTAACTCCGTGACCAGCGTCGATGGCAACGAAGACCACACCGTGGCCTCCTCGTCGACGCTGACGACCAGCTCTCACTCCCACGACGTCGGCGGAGCCCACAACATCGACGTCGGCACCGACTACACGATCCAGGTGGGGGCGCGCTCCGAGACCATCGGCGGGGTGGAGATCAACAAGGTCACGGGCTCCCGCGTGGTCAAGGCTGGCGGCGCCTACCAGGAGGTCGTCGGCGCGCTGCAAGCGACCCAGTGCGTGAGCGCGAACCTCGAGTGTGCGGCTCTGGCGAACCTGGTAGGTGGCGCGATGATCCACGCGGCGGGCGGCGGCGCGAACGAGACGGTGCTCGGGGCGCGGTCCCATCTGGTCGGGGCGGTGCGAGGGGTCAACTGCGTGAACTACGAAGAGAAGGTGCTGGGCATCAAGGCCATCAGCTCGGGCGCGAGCTTGCTCCAGGCCGGCGCCGGCAACGCCACCAAGGCAGCGGTCATCAACCTCACGATGAGCGCCCTCACCGCCAGCGCGTCGGCGGACGTCGTGTTCGAAGGCGCGACCATCACCGTCGAGGCTGCGAGTCTGAGCGCGCCGGGGGGGTCGCTCTCAGGCGGCACGATGAAGGTCGCGGGTTCCGAGGTGAAGGGGTCGATCACCCGTCAGGGAGTCAGTGAGCTGGACGCATGATGGACTACGAACTCAGCCTCGACGAGGGCACGACGCTGGGCGTCGACGTGGAGGTGCAGGAGCGCCTGCACGCGCCGTGGCGCGCGTCGTTGCGTGTCACCCCCCTGAGCGCGAGCCAAGCCGCAGGCGCTCCTCCGGAGCAGCTCGCGCGGAGCTGGCTCGGGCGCCGCGGCACGCTGCAGCTCCGCAGGGATCTAGCGGATGCCTCCGAGCTCCCTGCGGCCGTCAAGCAAGGCGTCGTCCGCAGCGCACGGCTCCTGGCTCAGGAGCTGGTCCTCGACTTCGTCGCGCCCCTCGCGTTGCTTGGCGTCGGTCGCGATCAGCGCACCTTCCTCGACCTCGACGCCATCGAGATCGTCAGGAAGATCCTGGAGGAAGCGAACATCGGCGTGGAGGACCGCTGCGGACGCAGCCTGGTCAAGCGCAGGCAGTGCGTGCAGCACTGGGAGCCGCGCTTGGATTTCATCTCGCGTATCCTCGCGGAGGAAGGCATCGTCTTTCAGTGCGCCGCAGATGGCTCGAACGCGATCGTTCTGCTGGACTCTCCAGACGCCTTCGACCAGGACGAGACACCGCTCCTCGTACGTCGCGATGGCGGCCTCGTCACTGACGACCGCACCATCACGCACGCGCGTCTCCGCTTCAGACGCCGCACCGAGAGCGTCCTGCTCAACGAGTGGAACTACGAGGCGCCGTCTGCAGATCTGGCCGCTCCGGCGGGCGACGCGAAGTCAGCCCTCGAGCACTACCATTTCCACGCCGACTACCGAGACGGCGAGCAGGGCAAGGTGCTCGCCCAGCTCAGCCTCGAGTCGCTCCGCCGAGACACCCGGGTGCTCGCGGGCACGACGGCATGCCGAGATCTGGTGCCAGGGCGCGGCATCGAAGTCGAGGCCGATGAGGGCGGACTCGCAGGGCGCTGGCTCGTCACCGCGATCAAGTACGACACGCGGACTGGAGCGCGCTCGGAGTCGGAGACGACGACCGGGGTGAGCGAGCGCTTCGTCTGCGAGTTCGAGGCGGTGCCGAGAGACGCTGGGTACCGTCCGCCCAAGGCCGAAGTGACGAGCGAGTTCCTCACGAGCTCCGTGGTCACCGGCGCCGACGGCGACGAGATCCATCCCGACGATCAGCTGCGGGTGAAGCTTCGGCAGCACGCCGATCGCCGCGGCTCGGAGGGAGACCGCGATCAGGGCTCGCCCCCCAGCGCCAGCGACTCCGCGTGGTGTCGGG
>JAGQIY010001372.1 GCA_020430865.1 Myxococcales bacterium | reverse complement strand
TGCTCGGGCCGTCGATGTTGAGCGGGTTGCTCTTCAGCTCGTACCAACCGTCACTCGTGGTGCGTCCGGTAGGAAAGAACGCCGCAAAGTCGACGGATCGGCCTGCTGCGTCCGAGAGCTCCAGGGTCGCGACCACCTCGCCCTCCCGGGCCCAGACCGTGGCCGAGTAGCGCCTCGGCGCCGCCGGCAATGCCACAGGGAAATCATAGCCATCATACACACCGAGCTGGAGCACGCGCTGGCCCTCGAGAGCGTCCTCGACCTCCGGCGTGTCCAGCCCAGGGTCTCCACCGGCGCCACCGCTGGACGCGCCCGCGCCGCCGACTCCGGCACCAGCGCTACCGCCAGCCGGTTGCCCCCCGCTACCAGCACTTGCTCGACCACCTGCGCCCGCCTGCCCGAACGGGTCTTCGTTCGCCTCGAAGCCCAGGCGATAGACAGCCTGCGGCTCGAAGGAGAACTCGCCCCGCGCGTCGAACTCACTCGCCAACGCCGGTGCGGTGAACAGCAACAGCGCCCAAGGCACCACTGAAACTCGCATACTCAAACTGATCCAGACTCGTGAACGGCAGCGTGAACCGATGGGTGGCTCGCCCGGCGATGCGCCGAGCGTCCGAGTCGTTGACTCGAGGAAACACCGTGAAGGCCGCGGCTGCGCACCACGTATTCGCCTGAGTAATGCGAAGCGAGCCTTCCCACAACCAGGAAGCCCGAGCACGCCGACTCGCGGGCGACGAGAGCGACGTCACGGCGAACGCCAGACGAATAAAGCTGAAGTGACGGTGTACGGTGCGACGCTTTGAGACAGGGCCAACGCGCTTGCTATGCTGAGTCGATGGGGCGGCGGGAGCAGCAAGGCAAGCCGAGGGTGAGCAGCATCGCCGTCGAGCTAACCGCTTACTGCAATCAGAAGTGCAGCTACTGCTACAACGAGTGGCGAGAGGACGGTGGCCGCTCGTTGTTCGCCGGAGCGCCCCGGCCCCTCGAGCCCGGGGGGCTGCAGCTGAGGCGCTTGCGCCGGCTGCTCGATGCCTGGCACGTGGATCACGTCACCTTGACGGGTGGTGAACCGTGCGCGAGCCGCGAGCTGTTCCCGCTGCTCGAGTTGCTGCGCGAGCGCAGCGTGGGCGCGCAGATGATCAGCAACGGCGGCTTGATCGACGCGGCGCTCGCCGAGCGACTCGCAGGTCATGATCTGCGCTTCGTCCAGATCACGCTGAACGGCGCTGACCGGGAACTCCACGAAGCGCACGTCGGCGAGGGCCACTTCGAGGCGACGATCCGTGGGATCCGCGAGCTCGTCCAGCGCCGCGTGTCAGTCGTCGGCTGCGTCGTCGTGACTCGGCAGAATGCAAGTCAGCTGGCAGCCATCCTCGAGCTCTGGGAGCGGCTTGGAGTGCGCCACATCGCGCTCAGCCGCTTCAGCCCGGCTGGCTACGCCGCGAGCCACGCAGCGGCGCTGCTACCCAGTCGCCGCGACCTGCTCGACGCCTTCGCGCAGGCGCAGTCTTTCCTCGAGTCCGGGAGCCGCTTCCTCGGGGCAACTGCCAGATCTCGCAGGGAGGCCTTTCAGGTCTCGTGCACGATGCCGGTCCCGCCCTGCGCCGTGGAGGTCGAGCGTTTCCCTGACCTCCGCTTCGGTAGCTGCCCCGTCGGCACCGCCGCCCAGGAGTTCGCCCTTGGCCCCGACGGCAAGCTCAGGAACTGCACCCTGCACAGGACGGCCATTGGCGGCGTCTCGGACGTGCTCGACCCAGGCGTGGATCTATGCGCGCTGCTCGACGCACCCGAGGTCGGCGAGTATCGTCGAGTTCACCCAGCCTTCTGCGATGGCTGTCTGCATGTCTCCAGCTGCGGCGGCGGCTGTGGCGCTGCAGCTGAGTGGGTGCTGGGCCACGCGCGACGCTTCCCGGATCCCTTCGTCTGGCAACACATCGACGACGATTTCGCGGCGGCGCTCGCCGCACGCCGACGAACCGACGGCAAGAGACGTCTGGAGCTGATCCTATGAGCGACGAAGAAGAGGCGCGGCGGCGGATCCTCGAACGCCGAGCACAGTTCATCCGCGCTGCGGTGACTTCCGCAGGGATAGGCACGGCGAGCCTCGCGCTGAATGCCTGCGACAACCCCGTGGCGCAGCCCTGTCTGGAGCCGCCGCCGGTAGCCGACCCTCCAGGCGCTCGGCCGTGCCTCGAGCCAATGCCACCACCATCGGGAAGCGCGGCCCCGAGCGGCGCGTCGAGCGCCAGCGCAGCCCCAGGCGCCAGCAGTGCGGCGCATCCCAGCAGCGACGCCAGCGCCCCCGTGAATACCGGCACGCCCACCAGCGGCTCGCGCGCCTCGGCGAGCGCGACTCCCAAGCCCGTGCCAACGCCAACCCAGACCGTGGTCAAGCCTCCGCCGATGCCCTGCTTGAAGCCCGTGGCACCGCCCAAGGCGCGCTAGCAGCGGAACGTCATGTCCCGGCGCGACCGACCTCGGGTGCTGCTGCTCTGGCCCGGTGGGCTGTTCAGCGGAGGGGGCAATTTCGGTGTGCCCCAGCTCCTCAGCCTCGCCCAGGCACTCCACCGCGGCGTCGACGCGGAGGTCGAGATCCTGGACCTCGACTCCGAGCGCGCACTGAGCCCTCGAGGCGTCGATCTCGCGGCCCTGGCCAAGCAGCGCTACGACCTGGTGGGCGTCAGCTGCTACTCCTCCTACGACTACCTGAAGGTAGTGACGCTGGGTGAGGTCCTGCGCCACCACCTGCCCGACGCGTGGCTCGTCGTCGGTGGCTACCACCCGAGCGCCCGCCCCGCGGACTTCACCCGGGATGGCTCGCCCTTCGACTACGTGGTCGTGGGCGACGGCGAGCGTCCCTTGCTCCGCCTCGCTCAGGCGCTCGTCCAGGGCAAGCGTCCCCTGAACCGCGTGCTCGGTCCGGACTCGGTGCCCCACCCTGGCGAGCTGATGCCTTACCCCTGGGAGCTCCTGGAGCGCTACAGGCCCATCGCGCGCAGCCTGGCGTCCCAAGCGGAGATCTATCTCTCCCGCGGCTGCCCTTTCGACTGCGCGTTCTGCATGGAGCGGGCGAAGCGCGACGTCTCCTGGCGGGCCCTCGAGCCGGCGCAGGCGGTGGAGGAGCTGCACCGGTTCGATCGCTGGCTGGACCTCTCGCGCTGGACGCTGTTCGTGGCCGACGCGCTCTTCGGCATGAAGCAAGCCTGGCGCCGCGAGTTCCTCGAGCAGCTCGCGCGACGCCCGATCCGCGCACGCAAGCTCTGGCTGTTGATCCGCGTGGATCTGGTCGAGGAGGAGGATCTGCGGCTGATGGCCCGCGCCAACGTCGGCCCTGGCTTTGGGCTGGAGAGCGGAGATCCCGAGCAGCTGCGTCGCATCCGCAAGGCAGGCAAGCTCGAGCGCTACCTGGACAAGATGCTCGAAGTCGCCGGCTGGGCGCGCAGGCACGATGTACCGTTCGGCGCCAACATCATCGTTGGTCACCCCGGGGAAACGGAGCGCAGCCTGCGCAGCAGCGCGAGCTACATGCGAAAGCTCTTCCTCGACCATCCCCAAGGCACTCACGGCTTCCTCTCGGTCGATCCGTTTCGACTCTATCCCGGCTCGCCCATCGACGAAGAGCGCGACACCTGGGAGGCAGACACTGGCATGCGGGTGCACCGCTATCCGTGGTGGGAGGACGGCGATCAGGACTTCCTGAGCGAGTGGGTCGATGCCTCGACCGATCTCGACTACCGCCGCACCCAGAGGCTTGTCAGCGAGCTTTTCGACCCCATCTTGCGGGATCTCCCCGAGCGCTTCGCGTACACGGGGCCCGCGCGCGACTACTTCATGCGCGCGATCAGCGAACAGGTGAGCCACACGGAGAATCGCGCGCGCCTGCGCAAGCTGGGTCTCTGGCACCTGTGGACCGGCCTCCACTACGCAACTCTCCCCCACGAACGTCACACCCTGATGCAAGAAGACACGGAACTCGCCGAGCGATCCCGGCAGGAACGCCAGCACATGGTGCGCGAGATGCAGCGCCATGTCCCCCTGACCCCAGACCTCGAGCGGGCTCTGCTCGAGGTGCCCCGCGAGCGCTTCGTGCTGCCGGAGCTGGTGCATCGCGCCGCAGAAGACGTGGCGCTGCGCTTGGATGACACGGGCAAGGCAACGATCAGCGCGCCGCACGCCTATGCCCTGAGCTTCAGGGCGCTGGACCTGAAGCCCGGCGATCGCGTCGCGGATCTGGGCGGAGGCTCGGGTTACGGAGCGGCGCTGCTGGCCGAGCTGGTGGGTCCCCAGGGAAACGTCGTGAGCATCGAGTACGATCCAAAGCTGGTCACCTGGGCGCAGCAGAACCTCGCGAGCTGGCCCTGGGCGCGCTCCGTCGCTGGCGACGCCCACGACGTCGGCATGTGGCGCGGCGCGAACAAGGTCACCGTCGGCTTCGCGCTTCAGCGCCTGCCGCCGGATTTCCTGGAGGCGCTCCCCGTCGGCGGACGTCTCGTCGCGCCGGTCAACCCCGGTAATCCGAGGGTCGACGACGCCCAGGACCTGGTGCTCGTCACCCGTACTCCGACAGGCTTCGAGAAGCGCGAGCTCGAGCGGGTACTCTATGTCCCCGATCGCAGCACCTAGCGTTCCGCGAGCCGCTCCACGCGCGCGAACAGCGCAGGCGGGATCCGCCCCTCCAGGTCTTGGATACCACGCGGCAATGGCCCTGCGCGCGTCTGGAACCACACGGCATGGTCCGCAGCGAGGCCTGCGCGCCCCGCGCGCTCGCCGAGCAACCCGAGCGCCGCGTACTCGAGCGCGACGTCATATCCAGCACTGGAGGGCCAGGCTTCCCCGACTTCACGCAGCGTCGCCTCATGGCAGGCCTGCCAGGCCACGTGTAGCCGCCCAGGTCCCTCACCGCTGCGCGCCGAGCCCACCCAGATCTCACCGCTCGTCAACCGTCCACGACGCCACAGCGGTCTCAGCTCGACCACTCGCAGCGCTCCGAGGCTGGGCGCCGCCGGCGTCAGTTCCGCGAGGTATCGTTGAAGAGCTGGGTCCGGGCTCGGGGGGGAGAGGCGCGCCAGGTGCAGCCGCTCGACCTCGCACACCACCCGCAGCACCTCCGCTGCACGCCGACCGATTAAGTGCCGCCACACGGCTTCGTCGTAGCTGCTCACCCCCTGGCGCGGAAAGTCCTCCAGATCGATCGAGCCAGCTCGCGCGGCGTCCGCGTCTCGGGCGAACAGGCGCGGCAACAGCTGGACCGCGAGACGCTCCTCGAGGGGCGCGAGCAGCGCCGCCAGCAGCCGGACGTCGTCTCCGAGCTCACGCCGCTCGATCCCCCCTAGCCTAGCAGCGCACCACTCCACGTACGCGGGCTCGTGCAGGCTGCCCGGCTCCGGAAGCTGCACGTGCGCCAACACGTGGAGCACCAGCGACGCGTAGCTAGACACCTCACCCCCCAATCCCCCGCCACGAGAACCCAAAAGTTACGAAAAGGAACTTTCGACCTGGCACGGCTGGGAAGGCTTTCTTAGACTAGCGGGGCTCGCGCTTCGTGCCGCGAAGCGTTAGATACGGACACGACCGATGATCACGATCACAGAACTCGCAGCAGGAAAAGTAAAGGAAATCGCGGACGCCGAGGGGCTCCACGGCCAGGGGCTGAGGCTCCGGGTGCTCGGTGGCGGCTGTGCGGGGTTCCAGTACGATCTCTACTTCGAAGACGCGCCCACCGACATGGACGAGCGCTTCGAGTCCAACGGGGTCCAGCTCTACATCGATCCCCTGAGCTATCAGTATCTGGATGGCACCGAGATCGACTTCGTCGAAGGGGTCCACGGGTCCGGCTTCAAGTTCGGCAACCCAAACGTGTCCGGGACGTGCGGCTGCGGCTCATCCTTCTCGGTCTGACGTCCACCTCAGCTCGATCCACGACCCGGCCCGGCTCGAACAGAGCCTGTCCGGGTCTCGTCGTTTCGGAGCGCTGGGTTCCGCTCGCTGCGGCTGAAGAAATCGACCAGCGAGTCGAACACCACACGGATGCGGCGGCTGGTGTGAAGCTCGCGATGAGTCGCGAGATAGGTGGGGAACTTCACGGGCTCCATCGCTGGAACCGCCGGTTCCACCTCTGGGGTAGCCTGCCCGACCTCGTCGGACATCATGGCGATCCCCAGCCCGTGGCGTACCAGCTCCCAGCCCACGATGCCGCTGGCGGAGCTGAGCTTGAAGTCTGCGCTGCTGACCGGGATCCCCAGGGGAACGAACAGCTCCACCATCCGCGGCGCGTCGCCATAGCTGATGAAATCGAGGCCCGCGAGATCCTCCAGTCGCTGTGGGCGCCCGACTCGCTCGAGGTAGCTGGTGGAGGCATACAGCCGAGCGGTGGAGGTGTGCACGAGCTGCGCGATCAACCCGGGTTGGGTCGGACGCACGTGACGGATGGCGATGTCCGCCTCGCGACGCAACAGATCGTGAATGTCATTGGCCGCGATGATTTCCACGCGGATCAGGGGCGCCGACTCTCGCAGCTCCCGAATGAGCTGCGGTAAGACGTACGCGGACATGACATCGCTTGCGGTGATGCGCACCTCGCCCTCGACGGCCTGGGAGTGACCCGACGCCACCATCGAGATGCGGGTGGCGGCGTCTGCCATCGCGCGCACGTGCTCGAGCAACTCGAGCCCCGAGTCGGTCAGGGCCAGGCTGCGTCCAACGCGCTCGAACAGCGTCACCCCGAGCTCGCTCTCCAGCGCGGCGACCTGGCGCCCGAGAGTCGGCTGCGTCAGCCCGAGCACGCGAGATGCCGCGGAGAACGAGCCCTCCTCTGCGGTCGCGAGAAACGCGCGCACCTGGTTCCAGTCAAACCCGATCGCGTCCCAGTTCATGCATTTCTGTATAACTGGACTGCGAATTTGGGCAATTCACCATGCCCAGATGAACAGCTAAGCATGGGGAGTCACCAGGAGGTCCCATGCAAGCAGCCGAGTTCTGGAACCGGGTCGCCAAGCGCTACGCCGCTTCTCCCATCGCTGACGTCGATGCCTACGAGCTGACCCTGGAGCGCGTCCGGGCGCACCTGCGGACCACGGATCGAGCACTCGAGCTGGGCTGCGGTACGGGAACGACGGCCCTCTCGCTCGTCGACGCCGTGGAGCACTACACCGCCAGCGACTGCTCGCAGGCGATGCTCGACATTGGGCGGCGGAAGGCCGCGGAGTCTGTCCTCGGGAAGCTCGACTTCGTCGTCAGCAGTGCGGAGACCAGCACGCTGGGCGAGGGCCGCTTCGACGTGTTGAGCTTCAACCTCTTGCACCTGATCGAGGACCTGCCCGGCACTCTGGCGCACATCCGTGCCCTGCTGAAGCCTGGTGGCCGCTTCATCTCCAAGCCCCCGTGCTGGCCCGAGCGCGCCGTGCCGCTGAAGTACCGCGCGTTGACCGCGCTGTTGCCCGTCCTGCGCCTGGTGAACAGAGCGCCGGACTACGTGAACCTGCGCAGCACCCGAGAACTCGAGGCGCT
>JAGQIY010001371.1 GCA_020430865.1 Myxococcales bacterium | reverse complement strand
CATGGCCGACGATGACATCCTCACCATCAAGGAGGTTGCGGAGTACCTCAAGCTGACCGAGCGCACGCTCTATCGCCTGGTCCAGGACGGCCAGGTTCCGGGCTTCAAGGTCGGGAACTCGTGGCGCTTCAAGCGTGGGGACATCGAACGCTGGATCGAGGACCAGAAGAAGCGTCTCCAGCGGCCCGGGGGGGACTGATGACGTTCAGCGGGCGACTTCTAAGCCGTAGCGCCGCCGCGCCGAAGGTGTTCGCATGAAGCCGCTCTACTTCACGGCCTGCTCGCACCCGCGTGTCGCCCCTGCGCTCGCGGCCCAGGCTCACGAGAGCCTGCGCCCCTACACCGCCTATCTGAAGTCTGCGCTGACCGCGGCGGTAAAGCGCGAGGCGAGATCAAACTGCCGCTGGGAACCCGTGCCACGCGAATACCCGGTGCGGCTCGTGCCCATGGACACGCTGCTGGTACTGGAATCGGACGGAGTGGCCTATCGCATCGAGGACTGGTCCGGCGATGTCCCCGAAATGCCGCTTTTCGTCGGCGCCCAGTACCGCCCCGTGGTGCCGAAGAGCGTACAACCGGGAGGCGGCGGACTGACGGTCCTTCTCGACGAAGCAGTGGATGAGGACGACCAGGTGTTCTGGGCCGGAAGGGCATGCACGCTACTCCCTGCCGAGCCGAGCTGGCCCAGGAAGATCCAGCCGCGACGACGCGACGGGGCCGTTGCTCGTCTCTTTCAGCGGCGGGATGCCTCCACGCGCGTCGTGCTGGTCGTCGAGGGACGCGATCCCCTCGTCCTTCTGGACGAGCGCGGCACCGAGTTGCGCCATCGCGTCGCTGATCCTCACGAGGGCGCAACACGCCTTCGAATCGGGGGGGCGGAAATCCCTTGGACGGGCCAGATATCTCTCTCGCTTCCGGCGCCGCCGGACGAGGACATTCTCATATCGGACAACGGTGTTCGGTGGTCCTGGTCCGACGACGACGGGCGCGGGCGGCGCCGCCGAGGCGTCTGGATCCAGCTCCTCGCGTCCGAGGACGGTGACAGCGAGGCGGCAATGGACATCCGGGCGGCCTACTGCGAGGAGGGAGTCCGCGAGGTCCGCACGAAGAAGGGCAAGAACCCAAAGCACTCCTTCCGGGTCTGGGGCTCCAAGCGGGACAACTACCAGCTCGAGCTGGACCGCTTGCCGCCAGAGGGTTCCAGCCTTTTCATTCCGTCGAGCATCTCCGGGCTTCGGCGGCAGCGCCAAGCATTGTACCGCATCAAGGACAGCCCGCTGACCCACCACCGGGCGCTCCTCATGCTCTGTGAAGCGCCGGACAAGGTCCGCTGGCCGCGGTGTCAGCCGCGGCCGGTGGATCGGTGGTACATGCTGGACGACGACCGCTGGTCCGGAACGCTCCAGCAGCGCGGGTTCGTCGAGAAGGCCCTCGGGACGCGGGACTTCGCGTTCCTTGAGGGGCCTCCGGGATCTGGCAAGACCCACGCGATCTGCGAGTTAGTTCTCCAGTTCATCGACCAGGGCCTCAACGTGCTGCTGTGCAGCACCACCCACGTCGCGGTCGACAACGTGGTCGAACGTCTCGTGGGCAGGTTCGAGCAGGTCGAGGCCGTGCGAATCGGACTCGCCGACCGCGTCGACCAGAGCGTGCGAGATGTGCAGATCGACGAGCGCATCTCCACCCTGGTGGAGAGGTGGCGAGCCGAAGGCGTGTTCTCCGACCTCGACGACGAGGCGATCGAGCGGGTGGCCGAAGCGACGCTGCTCTCGTCGGTGAATCTGACGTGCGGCACCTCGACGGGCATTCTCGCGCACCCATACATCCGTAGATCCGACGACGGCCGCGACGACGACACCGGGCCGCGCTGGCCCTACTTCGACGTCCTGATCATCGATGAGGCGAGCAAGACCACATTCCAGGAGTTCCTCGTTCCCGCCCAACTCGCACGCCGGTGGATCGTCGTTGGGGATGTTCGACAGCTTCCGCCCTTCTCCGAGCCGAAGGATCTGGAGGCCAGCATCGCGGAGGTCAGTGACGAGAACGACGCCGCGCTGTCTGACGCGCACCAAGCGGCGCTCCTGATCCTCTTTCGCCTGCAGCGTCCCGAGGCGGGCGTCGGCCGCGTCAGGTGGCTGATCGAGGAACCCGACGACGCGCTTGCGGCCTTGGCGACCGAGTTGAAGGCGCGCGCAATGCGGGGAGATCGTGGGCCGGAGTTCTGCCGCGTGGTCACGAGGGGTCCATCCGAGGACGAGGTAGTGTCAATCGCCGACGTTGAGTGTGGAGCGCCGGCGGCACTTCGACTGCTCGCGGCCGACTGGATCCTGTTCCCACCGGAGCTCCGCGATCGGCTCGAGGGGTTCCTTCCCAGCGACGGGTTGACGCTGAGGGACTGGAGTTCCGACTCCATGTACTCGTATCGACATGCTCGGTGGTTCGCCCGGCGAGGAACCTTCAAGAACCCGATCCGCGAGCAACGTCGCCGGTTCCACACGACCCAGGAGCTTGCGGCCAGGCAGAGGACCTTCCTCATCGAGGAGTCTTGGGCGAAGCAGGTCGCGTGGCGCCTGGGGCGGGTCCATCAGCTTTCCAGCGCGCAGAACGACCAGCAGCGTGAGCGACGCCAGGGGGAGGTCGATATGCTGATGCCCGCGGCGGCGCCGCTCGCCGCGTGGGTGCCCCCGGCCATCGACGCGATCCGCGACGTCGGCGTACGGAGCGTCATCGAGTCGTTCCGCGTGCGCCGGGTAGACCACCGAGTGCGCCGGCTCAGCGCCCTCACAGAGGCGATACCGTCGGATGTCTGGGATGAGCGGGCCGTGCTGCTCGAGTACCAACACCGCATGCACCCCGACATCTCGGCGCTACCCCGAGACCAGTTCTACGAGGGGGCAGCGCTCAAGGACGCCAACACCCTCGATGGGCGCGATGACGTCGTCGGCTGGTCGTTCGCTGCGGACGCTCCCTCCCGGCGTGTCTGGGTGGACGTCCGCGGGCGCGAGGACCGCGGCATCAACCACGCCGAGATCGAGGCGATGCGGCGCTGGCTCGAGAGATGGCGTGAGTACGCAAAGGGCCACAGGCGGACAGACGGGAAGGACTGGGAGGTCGCCTGCCTGTCTTTCTACAACCGACAGGAGTTGGGGACCCGCGACATGCTCCGACGCCTGACGGGCATGCCCCGCGCGGAGACTCGCTTCGCCCTCCCGAACACATCTTTGATCTGCGCGACGGTCGATCGGTTCCAGGGTCGCGAGGCCGACCTCGTGCTGCTCAGCCTGCGCAACACGTCTCGCCCCGGGCACATGGACAGCCCAAACCGGCTCAACGTCGGGATCACCCGGGCGCGCTTCTTCCTCGTCGTGTTCGGCCATCGGAAGTACTTCTCTGAGGACTGCCCGTCCGAAGAGTTGAATGCCCTCGCGGACGCCTCGCCCGTGTTCGAGATGGGGGTCCCTGATGCAGGCTAGCCTCACGACACAGGTCGATCTCTGGGACGTCGCCGTGTTTGCGGAGCTCGCCGTCTGGGAGATGCGCCCCGACCTTCAGGTTCTGTGTGCCGCAGCACAGACACACGGATGCCTGGACGAAGAGGCGATCGACGCGGTCCTTCCCGGTATCTCAGCACGCGGTCGGACCAACCTCCTGCGGCACATGGGCTACATCCACCTCATCGATCGCAGCGGCTCTCTGACTGGTCTCGGTCGTCGCTGTGCGTCCGCGGGCGAAGCACCTTCATGGGAGCAGGGCGTGTACCATCTGCTCGTAGCGTCCCACCCGCTCTTTGGATGCCACGTGCTGGACTTCAAGCGGACCTCCGGCGACGCGTTCGATCGCGACTTCGACAGCGT
>JAGQIY010001519.1 GCA_020430865.1 Myxococcales bacterium | reverse complement strand
CACGAGCGAGGTCTTGTCCGTGAACGACCGCTCGTACACCTCGAGCGTCTTCAGGAACTGGAAGAAGCTCGGGTCCTGCCCGAACGCCTCCGCCTTCGTCCGGATGGCCTCCGCCTGCGCAGAGCCGAGCAGCTCGCGCACCTCCTGCTCCTTCTCGCCGTCGATCTCGCCGCGGCGCCGTGTCTTCACCTGGTCGATCGACCCTTTGCAGACCGTCCCGACCTTGTTGTACGCCGCGATGTCGCGCTGCCGGTCGGCCGCGATGGCGAGCACCATGCTCTCGCGGATCTGGCTCGAGTAGTTCAGCCGCCGGAAGTGGAGGTCGAGGATGTGGATCCCGAACTGCGCCTCGAGCTGCTCGTTCGCCCAGTCCTGGATGCTCTTGACGATCTCCGAGCGCAGCGCCGGCTGGTCCTCGAACCCCTTGTCGCGCTCCTTCGTCGCGTCCTCGGCCTCGTCGATGAGCCGCTGGATCGCCGCGTTCTTCTGCGGCTTGCACTCCTCGTAGTCCGCGATGAGCGCGGAGAGATCGAGCTTCGCGCGCAGCGAGAACCTCCGCCCCCGGTCGCGCACGATGCTCGCGAGGCTGTGCTCGCTCACGACCGACTGGATCCGCGCCGTCACGATGCTGTCCATGCCGGCCATCACCCGCTGATCGGTCCGCGCCGCCGTGTAGTAGCGGAGCGGATCCACGATGCGCCACCGCGCGAACGCCTCGAAGTCGATGGTGCGGAGCTCGACCGTCTTCGTGTCGTTGCCCTCGTCGTACCAGTTGCGAACGCGCGCATCCATGTAGCGCACGTCCTGCGAGAGCGGCATCTTGAAGTAGAGCCCCGGCGCCGGGACGACCTCCTTCCGCGTGCACTCGCCGTTCGTCGCGGCCAGCTCCTCGGGCGTGTCCGCGCACCGCTCGTCGTAGATCACCCGCACGGGGTCACCGAACTCGGTCACCAACGCGAACTGGTCCGGCTTCACGATGAACATCCCGTCGAACACCACGAGCACGAGCACGATGAGCACGACGACGCCGATCCCGATCTTCCAGCTCATGGCGTCACCTCCTCGGTCCGCGCGCCCCCGGGCGGCGGCCCGCCCTGCCCCTCGAGCAGCTTGTCGAGCGGCAGGAGGCTCAGCGTCGGCGGCGCCCCCTCCCCTGCCCCATCCACGAGCAGCTTCCGGTCCACGCCCGCGAACACCTTGCTCATCGTCTGGAAGTAGAGCCACTGCCGCGTGATGCCCGGCGCGAGCTTGTACTCCGCGAGCTGCGCGAGGAAGGCCTGCGCCTCGCCGCGCGCGTTCTTCACGACCTTCTCGGCCGCCCGCTGCGCCTCGCCGACCGCGCGCTTCTTCTCGGCCTCGGCGTCGCCCGTGACCTTGTCGAGGTCCGCCTTCGCCTCGTCGAGCGTCTTCCGGACGAGCGGCTCCGTCTCGTTGAACTGCTTGAACGCGTCGCGCGCGCCCGCGGGGACGTCCGTGCTCTTGATGGCGAGCTCCGTCACGATGACCCCGGTCGGGACGCGCTCGGCGAGCGCGCGCTGGGTCTCCTTCTGGGCGAGCTCCTGGAGCTCCCGCTTCTTCGTCGTGAGCACCTCGTGGAACGAGTAGTCCCCGACGAGCTGGCGCATGATCGACATCGAGATGTCGCCGATGGTCCGCTCCTGGTCCTCGACCTTGAAGAGCCAGGTGCGGATGTCATCGATCTTGTAGATGAGCGACCACTGGACCTGCACGAGCTCGAGGTCGCCCGTGAGCAT
>JAGQIY010001370.1 GCA_020430865.1 Myxococcales bacterium | reverse complement strand
TCGTTACGCACCAGGTTTCCCGCGAGCAGCGCCATCACTTCGACGCTGCGCTCGGGGTCCTCAGGGCGCGCGATCAGGCGCACGGTCTTCTTTCCGTCCACCGCCGTGAACTCCCCCAAGACGTAGCCAGCGCTCGCCTCGAGATCGAGGACCAGCCTGCCTCCTCCCGCCTCGACGTCGGGATCCATCGTGATCTCGACCCCCAGCTCCCTGCGGACCGCCCGCAGCACCTGTGGAGCCTCCACCCCCGAAGCGCCAGGCTTGAACACCAGTCGCAGCGAACGGCTCGGCACGACCGGGGAGTCCGGCTCGGCGGCGCGCGCGGCGGCAGGCACTAGCTGCGCACCCAGCAGGAGCGCAGTGCTCAGCGCTCTCACGAGCGCTCTGAAACAACCGGAGGCTGACATCGATGCCCGTGAGTGCCCGCTCGAAGCGCTTGTGTTCAGTTCTCACCGAGCATCGCGAGCAGGCCCGCTTCGTCCAGCACGGCGACCCCGAGCTTCTGCGCCTTCTCCAGCTTGCTTCCCGCTTCCTCACCAGCGACGACGAAGTCCGTCTTCTTCGAAACAGAGCCCGACACCTTCCCACCAGCGCGCTTGATCTTGTCTGCGGCGTCACTGCGCTTGAGCGTGGGTAGCGTCCCGGTGAGTACGAAAGTCTTGCCGGCGATCCCTTCGACCTCCCGGCGCTGGCCGTCCAGCCGGGTGAGGCGGACGCCGGCGCGCTCGAGCCCCGCGATCACTTTTCGCACCCCTTGCGAGTTGAGCTCGCTCATGATCACGTCGGCGCTCTTGCGCGCCAGCCCCTCGATGGCGCCCGACCCCTTCTCGGGTGCGATGGTGTCGATTGCCTGCTGGTCTCCTGCGCAGTACCGCGCGGCAAAGTCGAGGAGCGACTGGGCGGAGCCGAAATGCCCGGCCAGATCTTCTGCGGTCGTGGTGCCGACGTGGCGGATCGCCAGCGCCGTGAGCACCCGCGCAAGGCCCCTGCCCTTCGCGCGCTCCAGGCCCGCGATCACGTTCTCGGCGCTCTTCTTGCCCATGCGCTCGAGCCCCGCCAGGTCGCTCGCGCGCAGATCGAAGAGCTGCTCGGGCGAGGACACTCCGAGCTTCTCCACGATCTGCACCACCAACACCGCGCCCAGCCCGTCGATGTCCATGGCCTGGCGGCTGGCGAAGAAGCGGAGGCGCTCGGTGACCTGCGCCGGGCAGGCGGGGTTCGGGCAGTAGAGGAAGATCTCCTCCGCGACGATCTCCGAGCCACAGCTGGGGCACGCGCTCGGCCGCGCGGTGGGCACGGTGCCCTCGGGCCGCTTGCTCAAGTCGACGCTGACGACCTGTGGGATGATCTCGCCGGCCTTCTCGATCCACACGGTGTCGCCGACACGCACGTCCTTGCGCTCCAGCTCCACGAAGTTGTGCAGCGAGGCGCGGCTCACCGTGGTCCCCGCGACCAGCACCGGGTCGAGTTCGGCGACCGGCGTCAGCTTGCCGGATTTCCCGACTTGCACCGTGATGCCGTGGAGCTTCGTGGCCCTGCGCTCCGGAGGAAACTTGAAGGCAATCCCCCAGTGCGGGTGGTGGCCCGTGCCGCTCAGGAGGTCGTAGAGCCGGAGCTCGTCGAGCTTGATCACCATGCCGTCGATCTCGTATTCGAGACGCCCACGCCGCTCGCCGAACGCCTCACAGAACTCGAGGGCTCCCCCGGCGTCCTCGACCACCGCGATGCCGTCCAGGTACACGGGCGCCCCGAGCTCGGAGAGCCACTCCAGCACTTCGTGCTGAGTGGGCGGCACCTTGTTGTTCCCCGAGGTAACGAGCTGATACAGAAAGCTGGTGATGCCGACGCTCTCCAAGCCCACGGGCTCCTTCCGCTTCATCAGACCCGCGCAGCCATTGCGCGGATTCATGATGGTCGGCTGACCCGCGGCGCGGAGCCCCGCGTTGTAGGCGTCGAACGCTGGCCTCGGCCAGTAGAGCTCCCCCCGGATCTCGACGTCGCCCTTCAGCCCCCTGAGCCGCTGGGGCGCCGCCTTCGCCTGCATCACCTGCTTGGTGATGTCATCGCCCTTCTTGCCATCGCCCCGCGTCACCGCGCGCTTCAGGGTGCCGGCCTCGTAGTGGAGCGACACCGAGATGCCGTCGATCTTCGGCTCGACGATCAGCTTCAGGGGAGCCTCGGCAGCCAGCTCCAAGTCCTGGCGACGCCTACTGACCCAGTTCTCGAGCTGTTCCCCCAGGGATACGGATTCCCCTTTGCTATCCTTGCGTGCGCTGGAGAGCTTCTCGAGGGAGAGCATGGGCACCGCGTGGGTGACCTCTTCGAAGCCTTCGGCGTGATCGCTCCCCGGCTTGCGATCGAGGCGCTCTTCCTCGGGGATCCCGAGCTCGGTGGCCAGCTCCTGATACTGTTCGAAGAGCTCGTCGAAGGCGCTATCGGGGATCTCCGGGGCCCCGCTGCGGTACGCCTTCTCGTGGTAGTCGATCTCTCGAGCCAGCTCGGCCAGTAGCTCGCGACGAGCCGCGTCTGTCTGCGCACTTGGTGTCGGCATTGGTAGATCCTTACTCC
>JAGQIY010001369.1 GCA_020430865.1 Myxococcales bacterium | reverse complement strand
CAGCCGTGCCTTGTTGCCGCCGAGCCGGCGTACCGCCTCGTAGGGTGAGACAGCTCGGCGCACGACCTCGACCAGCACCTCCGCGCCCGTCGCTCCACCGAACACCGCGGGCTCGGCTTCCAGGCGACCGGGGACGTCGTCCTCCACCTCGGCAGAGCCCTGGGTCATGGAGGCCGTGTGGGTGAGGACCCACTCCGCGTGGGACCGCAGCACTGGCCACAGGTCGTCCTGCCGCAGGTGTCCGTGGGCGATCAGCGCCGCGCCGGCGTGTCTGCCGAAAGGCGGCAAGCGGCGGCCCAGCTGCGAGGCGACGTCTTGAGAGATGCTCCCGCGCTTGACCAGGAACGCCAGCAACGTTTCCGCATGGATGCTGGAGGCGGCGGTGACGAAGTCGCCGTCACGCAGCACGACGCGGCGGATCCCGGCGTCACTCTCGAAGGCCAATGCACCGCTGAAGCGGGCTCTCACGGCGTGGGAGAGCACCCGGATCGCGTCGCCCTCCCGCAGCACCTCCGGCACCTCGAGGGAGCTCGGCTCCGCTCGGATGGATGGTGGCCGGGGCTCACGGTCTCGCTCCAAGGGGCGCGCCATGCGCGTCGTCGCGGGGGGCCGCTCGCCTAGCTGAACCGACATCACCGGCAGCGGCGGCGGTGTTGGCAGACGTGACTCCGGGTCCACGTCGCCGGGCGCTGGAGGTGGGACGGTCGGCGCCTGATCGGCGCTGATGGGCGACCAGCGCGGCTCAGCGGTGGTCGCCGGGCCGCGTTCTCCCTCGGAGATCGCCGGGGCCTCTTGCTGACCCTCCCACGGCACGCGTGGCGGGGCGAGCTCGGGAGCTCCCCGGCCGCTCTCCAGGGCCCGCTCCAGGTCCCGGTGATCGGGGGGCCCGCCGAGCCCCGTCTGCTCCGGCGGCGAAGAGTCCTTGGGGCGCGGGGGCGGTGGTGTCGTGGCGCGGCGCAGGGCGTCGTCGACGTAGGGGTTGTTCCGTGGGGATGCAGGAGGTGGTGGCACGAAGCCGGTCGTGGTCACGCCACGGGCGTTGGTCAGGTCCTGACCGACGCCGGTGGTGGAGGCCGGCCCTTGCAGACCCGTCATGCCGGTGCGCGCTGCGTCGCCGAAGAGCCCCGGTCGATCGCTGCTGCGAGCGCCGGGTAGCGCTCCCGTCGCGGCGTCGTTGGAGTCCTGTGGCTCCTCCGCTGGTTGCCCGGCGGAAAGGCGATTCGTGCTCGGCTCCTTCGCGCTGGTGCCTTCGCGGCCGCCTGCGGTGCCGGTGCGCGTGCCCTGAGACACACGAGAACCCGCGGAGGACTCGTCGTCGAGCTCTCCCTCCTCGTCCAGCGGGTCGTCGAGCGCTGCCAGGACGTCCGGAGGCAGGACCGCGTCGACCTCTTCTTCCGGGGAGAGACGCGGTGGTGGTGAACTCGTGCTGGTTGCGGCGCCGTTGTGGGTCTGGGAGACGCGCTGCTCCGCGCGAGCCAGCAGGCTCTCCAAGTCCGGGCTCATCCCGGCGTGGGCGATCGCTGGCTCCGAGGTGTCGAGTGAGTCGGCGTCCAAGCTCACGCCCAGCGGCACCGGCGGCGGGAGGCTCGGCATCGCGGAGTCCGGGTGCTGACTCGACGCGGGGGGACGCGAGCTGGGCACGACGAAGCTCGGCTCCACCATCGCCACGTTGCCCTGGTTGAGACCTCTCCGATCTCGGTCCGAGAGCGGAGGATTGCTTCCGCGAGGAGGAAACGAACGGCGATCGAGCAACACATCCGGCGTGCTGGGCGGCGGCACGCTGGGGGTGATCAACGGACGGTGGGAGTGAGGTGGGCTCAGCGGCGGTACGCTGATCGGAGGCGAGGACGATGGTGCCTCGCTCCGGCTGCCCGGGGGGTGACTCGAGATGATCTGAGCAGGCGGTGGACCGATCAGCGCTTCCACCTTGCGCAGCAGCGCGTAGGTGTCGACGGGACGGATGAAGATGCCGCTCGACTCGTGGATCACGGCGTCTGCCATCTCACTCAGGGTCCGTCCCGACTCACCGAGGAAGATCAGGTCCACCCCGCTGCCGCCAGGCACATCCCGCAGGCGGTGGGTGGTCTCGAGCGCCGCGTCCGCGTCCACGTCACACAGGATCAGCGCTGGCCGCTGCACGGCGACGCGATTGACCAGCATCGAGAGCGGCACGTCCACGACGAGGTAGCCGCGTTCGCGGAGCGACTTGGTCAGCCGCTCTGCCTCCGCCGACGCGTCGCTCACGAAGATCAGCGATGGCCCGGCAGAGGCACGCGGATCCGATGACGGGACTGGCTCGGATGGCGCGCCGCCGTTTCCCGAATCTTCCCGCACCACGGCCGCATACTACCCACGGGCCGGCGCTGGTTGCCACTCAATCGCCATCGCAGCGCACAGGTGGACGCTCGGGAGCAGCAGCGTTGGTCCTCACCCCCCGATCCCGATCCGAGAGCAGCAACGCGCTGGGGGGACCCGCACTATTCGTCGTCGTTGCCCATCAGCCGGTCAGCGACCCAAGCGCCGAACTTGGGGAACCAAGGCGCGGCCACCACCACGACGAGCACGAACACGACCACGAACAGCTCCCCGTGGGTCAGGCCGAGCAACGACATGGCGAACCGATATCACAGCGCTGAGCGCTTCACCCGAGCCAGTTTGACTTGAGCTTCGGCGCTCGAGCGCGCATGAGAGGCGGATGCTGGTGGTGATCGGACTCGGTGCGAACCTCGGAGATCGGCTCGCAACCTTGCGTAGCGCCCGTGAGGAGCTGAGCCTGAGGGGCTCGCTCGTGGCTTGCTCCAAGGTCTACGAGACGGCGCCGATTGGGCCTCGCCAGCCAGATTTCCTCAACGCGGCGGTGCTCCTCCAGACCTCGCTCTCGGCCGTCGAGCTACTGGAAGAGGTGCTGGGGATCGAGCGCGTCCACGGTCGGGAACGTCGGGAGCGCTGGGGGCCACGCACCCTGGACCTCGATCTGCTCTGGAGCGACGGTCCTGCGGTGACCTCGCCCAACCTCACGCTACCGCACCCACGAGTCGTGGAACGGGCGTTCGCTCTGGCGCCGCTGCTCGACGTGTTTCCCGTCCACCCCGCGCGGGCGCGTTTCGAGGCGCATTTCCAGCGTTCGGATCGGGCGGGGGTGAGGAGCGTTGCAGTGACGACCGAATGGCGGCCGGTTGGCCCCGAAGGGCTCTCGGAAAGCGCCGTCGAGACCCCGAAAGGCAGCTTGGTGGCGAATTGACGCAGTGATTACGCGAGGCGTCGCACCACCTAGACTCCCCAGGCCTGAGGTGGTAGGAGCCGCGCGCCTACAAGGGCCCGGAGCCACGTCAGGAATCGACGTGTCGAGCCGGATTCGTTGTCTGTTCGCTCCTCCGCGGGCGCGAATTGTTTGCTAGGTCTCGCCCCTCGAAGGGCCCCCTTCTCCAGGTGACTGCCCGTAACGGCGCCGGTCACCATCACCCGAGCCCCACCTCTCGCCCGAGCCTCCACTCTCGCCGAGCCCCCACTCTCGACGCAAGTCCCCCGCCTATCCCGAAAGTCGAAGGTTTTCACTAGGATGCCCTCCCTCGGAATCACCGCCACCGCCTTGCCAGGGCTCAGCGACCTGAGCTCGCTGTTGCCTGGTCCGCGCCTGCTGGCGAGTATCGAAGTCGATCTCCTCATCACCTTCATCCCGCAGATGGTGATCTTCGCCTCGCTGGCGGTGCTGCTCAAGGGCCTGCTCTTCGACCGCGTGTTGAAGGTGTTCGAGGAGCGAGAGAAGCGCACCGATGGCGCTCGCGCCGAAGCCCGCAAGATGCAGGAAGAGGCCGGCGAGCTGTTGCGCAAGTACGAGGCGGAGCTCGACCGGGTCAACCGCGTCGCCGCCGAGGAGCGCGAGAAGGTTCGCGCGGAAACGGCCAAGCTCGAGGCGGAGATCCTGGGCGAGGCTCGCGCCGCGGTGACGAAGATCGTCGAGCACGGCCGCGAGCGCCTCGAGGACGAGGTCAAGGAGATCCAGTTCGAGCTCGGCAAGGCATCGAACTCCCTGGCTGGTGAGATCGCCAGCAAGGTGCTGGGGAGGCAGATCTGATGAAGCGCTTCTTCGCACTGCTTCAGCTGCTCGCCCTGCTGCTGGCTCCCGCGCTGGCCTTCGCTGCCGAGGGCGGCGGTCACGAGGGCGGTGAGGCTCACGGCGGTGAGCACCACGGCATCAACTGGTACTACGGCAACATCTACGAGTCGGACGAGATCGACCATCCGACCCTGATCGCCCGCCCCAAGGGCATGGCGCCGCCGGTGTCCGCACTGCTGCTGAACAGCGTGCTGCTCTACTTCATCCTGTTCAAGATCCTGGGACCCGGGATCAAGGAAGGCCTGAAGAAGCGCAAGCAGGACATCATGAAGGGCATGGACGACGCCGCGAGGATGAAGAAGGAAGCGTCCGCCTCCCTCAAGCAGTACGAGGACAAGCTCAAGCACATCGACGAGGAGATCGACCGCGTACGTCGCGAGATGCGCGAGGCCGCGCACGCCGAGCGAGAGCAGATCCTCCGGGAAGCAAAGGAGCGTCGGGAGCGCATGGAGCGCGAGGCCAAGCAACTGGTCGAGCAGGAGCTCAAGGCCGCGCGAGAGGAGCTGATGCGGGAGACCGTGCGTGCCGCCGTGAGCACCGCGGGTGAGCTGCTCGTCAAGCAGCTGTCGAGCAGCGATCAGCAGCGCATCGCCGACGAGTACCTGGCGAGCCTCGAGCAAGCCGTCAACGCCAAGGGAGGCCAGGCATGAGCGCTGGAGCCATCGCAGACCGCTACGCAAAGGCCATCTACGAGCTGGCGGACGAAGCCGGTCAGCTGTCGCAGATCGCGGATCAGCTGAGCAAGCTGGCGAACGTGTACAGCGAGAGCAAGGAGCTGCGTGCCGTGCTGGACAACCCGCTCGTCACGGAGGACAAGCGTGAGCTGATCCTCAAGGACGTGAGCGCGAAGCTTGGCCTGTCGCAGCTCGCCACGAACAGCGTCCGCTACATCGCGCAGCGGCGTCGCCTGTCCGTGCTCCCGGACATCGCGCGTCGCCTGACCACCTTGTCCGACGAGAAGGGCGGCGTGATCCGCGCGACCGTGATCAGCGCGGCGCCCCTCGCCGAGGCCTACTACACCAAGCTCAAGGCCCAGCTGGAGAAGTCCACCGGCAAGAAGGTGCAAATCTCGAAGGAGCAGGATCCGTCCCTCATCGCTGGGGTGATCACCCGCATCGGCGACAACACGATCGACGGCAGCCTGCGTGGTCGCTTGAACGACCTCGAGCGTCAGCTGCTCGAAGCCTGACAGGGGCCCGCGTCAACCAACGGCGCGGCCCACTCACATCCCAACCCTCACGCCCGACGTCGCCGCCGCGGCTGACCGCCAGGGCAAGCAAACTAACCAGCCGTCTGAACGCCAGACACCGCCTCCAACTCGAGCATTCGCTCACGGAAAAAGAACCATGCAGCTCAGCGCCGACGAGATCTCTCAGATCATCAAGAAGCAGATTCAGAACTTCGACCGCAAGGCCTTGGTCCAGGAGACCGGCACCGTCCTCACCACGGGTGACGGTATCGCGCGTCTGTACGGCCTCGAGGGAGCGATGGCTGGTGAGCTGGTCGAGTTCCCTGGTGAGGTCTACGGCTTGGTGCTGAACCTCGAGCAGGACTCCGTGGGTGTCGCCGTGCTCGGCAACGCCACCGCGGTTCGCGAGGGTGACACCGTCAAGCGCACCGGTCGCATCGCTGACGTCCCGGTGGGCGATGCGCTGCTCGGGCGCGTGGTGAACGCCCTGGGACAGCCGGTCGATGGCAAGGGGCCGATCGAGACCAAGAACCGTCGCCGCATCGAGATCAAGGCGCCGGGCATCATCGGCCGCCAGCCAGTCAAGGAGCCGCTGCAGACGGGCCTCAAGGCCATCGACTCCATGATCCCCGTTGGTCGCGGCCAGCGTGAGCTGATCATCGGCGACCGCCAGACTGGCAAGACGGCGATCGCCATCGACACCATCATCAACCAGAAGGGCAAGGGCGTGCAGTGCGTGTACGTCGCCATCGGTCAGAAGGCGTCGACCGTCGCCCAGGTGGTGGACCGCCTGACCAAGTTCGGTGCGATGGAGTACACGACCGTCGTCGTCGCCTCCGCGACCGAGGCCGCGCCGCTGCAGTTCCTCGCGCCGTACACCGGCGTGACCATCGGCGAGCACTTCCGTGACACCGGCGGTCATGCCCTGTGCATCTACGACGACCTCTCGAAGCAGGCCGTCGCCTACCGCCAGCTGTCACTGCTGCTGCGCCGGCCTCCAGGCCGTGAGGCGTACCCCGGCGACGTGTTCTACGTTCACTCTCGTCTGCTCGAGCGCGCCGCCAAGATGGGCGAGCGCTACTTCGTGGTGAAGAAGGGCACCGACGTGCCCCCGGGGGACTGGGAGTTCCGCGGGGAAGACGGGAAGGCGCACATCGGCGAGGAAGCCGAGCACGAGGCCAAGAAGTCCCTCGAGGGCATGAGCAACAAGAGCGATCTCGAGGTCAAGCGTGACCCCTACTCGGGCGGCTCGCTGACGGCGCTTCCCATCATCGAGACCCAGGCAGGCGACGTCTCCGCGTACATCCCCACCAACGTCATCTCGATCACCGACGGTCAGATCTTCCTCGAGAGCGACCTGTTCTACTCGGGTGTTCGCCCCGCCATCAACGTCGGCATCTCGGTCAGCCGCGTCGGCGGCAACGCGCAGATCAAGGCAATGAAGAGCATCGCCGGCACGCTGCGTCTCGACCTCGCGCAGTACCGCGAGATGGCTGCGTTCAGCCAGTTCGCGAGCGACCTCGATGCTGCCACCCGTGCTCAGCTCGAGCGCGGCAAGCGCCTCACCGAGATCCTCAAGCAGGGCCAGTACGTGCCTCAGCCGGTCGAGCGTCAGATCGTGATCATCTACGCCGGCACCAAGGGCTTCCTCGACAACCTACCCGTCGAGTCGCTGAAGGCTTTCGAGCAGGAGCTGTTCCTGCACATCGACGAGAAGCACTCGAGCATCTGGAAGGACATCAGCGAGAAGAAGAAGCTCGATGATGACCTGACGAAGAAGCTCGACAAGGTGATCAAGAAGTTCGTGAAGGGCTTCGTGGCCTCCAAGAAGGACTGACCCCTTGGCGAACCTCAAGGAAATCCGCAAGCGCATCTCCACCGTCAAGTCGACGCAGAAGATCACCCGCGCCATGAAGATGGTCGCGGGCGCACGCTTGAACCGCGCTCAGCAACGCATCACCGCCATGCGGCCGTACGCCATGCGCACCGGTCACGTGCTGCGTGAGGTCGTCTCGGCTGCGGGTGAGGAAGGGCTCGATCATCCGCTGCTCAAGGCCCGCGAGGAGAAGAGCGTGCTCTTCCTCGTGGTCACGAGCGACCGCGGCCTGTGCGGCTCGTTCAACTCGAGCATCAACAAGTTCGCCGAGCGTGAGTGGAAGCGCCGCGCGGCCGAGGGCCAAGAGGTCCAGATCGCGACGGTCGGCCGCAAGGGGCGCGATTACTTCAAGCGCCGCGGCGCGCCCTTGTTCCACGTCTTCGAAGGCACCTGGGACCACCTGAACCTGGACGCGGCGCAGGGCATCGCTCGCACGCTGCTCCGGCCCTACCTCGAGGGCAAGGTCGACGCGATCTACATCGTGTACAACGAGTTCAAGAGCGCGATGACCCAGATCGTGAAGGCGGAGCCGCTGTTCCCCCTCGGTCTGCCATCGCCCGAGGAGGCGGAGACGCCGAACGAGACCGACGAGGTCGAGTTCATCTTCGAGCCCGACAAGGCGGCGCTGATGGACCGGCTAGTCCCGATGTACATCGAGATCAGCATCCTGCGCGCGCTCTACGAGTCGATGGCCTCGGAGCTCGGTGCTCGGATGACGGCCATGGACTCGGCGACCAAGAACGCCGGCGACATGATCGGCTCGCTGACCCTGCAGTACAACCGCGCGCGCCAGGCGGCCATCACCACCGAGCTGATGGAAATCATCGGCGGCGCTGAAGCGCTCAACGGTTGAGCTAGGCGCACCTCGGTCCAGTCATGGCAGCCAAGAAAACCTCGCGGAAAAAGCGCAAGCAGCAGCGGGTCAAGAGCGAGCGCGCGAAGGCGCACGGCTTGCCCGCTCGCGAGGTCACCGAGGCGCCCAGGAAGCGGTCGTCGAGTCAGCCGATCGCCAAGGCTCGCCCTCTGGACGAGGACGAGGACGACGACGATCGCAGCTCGGACGCAGGCTCGTCCAAGGCGAGCAAGAAGGCTGGGCTGCCGCCCCTGGCGAAGCTCGGTCTGGTGGCTGGCGTTGGTCTCCTGGCCTTCGTGATCGTGACCAAGTTCATGGGAGATCATGCTCCGGCGACCCAGGCTGAGCCCAGCGCGAGCGCGGCTCAGTCGAGCGCACCGCCCGAGCGTCCAGAGGCGCCAACCGCGAGCACGCCCGACGGAATTTCCGTGACGGAACCCGGCGTGGTGCCCCCCTCCGTCTCGGCGCCGGCACCGCCCGAGGTCGATGACCCCGAGGTCAGCGTGCCGGAGACGCCCAGCGCGGCGACGCCTTCCGTAACGGCGCCGAAACCAGCGAGTCCGCCGAAGAGCGGGAGCCCCGCTCCCAAATCGACCACCAAGCCGCGCGCTCCAGCGGAGCCCGCGCCGGCCCCTCCGTCGCAGCCCAAGGCAGCGTTCCCGCCCGCGACCGCGCCCGAGCCCCCTGCCGCGCCGAAGCCGCCGACGCCGCCCTCCGGCGACAATCCCTACTGAGCCAGGTACCGCAGACCTGGTGCTGACGCGGTCGCAGCGAGCCGCAGCGAAGCGCCATTGACGGCCGCTCGGTTGGTCCAGCCCGCGAGGCGTCACGCAGCATCATCGATTGCCGCAACCAGCGGGGGACGCTACCACAGCGCAATCTGGGCGGGTGTTTGCCACCTCCCGGGTATGGGAATCGGTGCACGCGCGTTCGAGCTAGACACTCGGTTGAGGAAAGAGGCGACACATGTGTGGAATCGTTGGCTACGTGGGCACTCAGCAGGCCGCTCCGATCTTGATCGATGGGCTGCGAAAGCTCGAGTACCGCGGCTACGACTCAGCGGGGCTCGCCGTGCACGACGGCGGCGATATCCACATCGTTCGTGCCGTGGGGAAACTGAATAACCTGGCCCGCGCGCTCGAGTCGCGTCCGCTTCAGGGCTCCACCGGACTCGGTCACACGCGCTGGGCGACCCATGGTCGCCCGAGCGAGCCCAACGCGCATCCGCACCAGGCGGGCGATGTGGCCGTCGTCCACAACGGCATCATCGAGAACCACGTCGAGCTGAAGCGCGAGCTCCAGGCAGAGGGCGTGCAGTTCGCGTCCGACACCGACACCGAGATCGCAGCGCACCTCGTAAACAAGGCGTTCGGCGGCGGGAAGCAGTCCTTGTTCGACGCCGTGCGCGAAGCTCTGGGCAAGATCCGCGGCGCCTATGCGCTCGCGGTCGTGTCCAGGCAATCCCCCGACGTGCTGGTCGTCGCCAAGAGCGCCTCGCCCCTGGTGATCGGCGTGGGTGAGGGCGAGATGCTCTGCGGCTCGGACATCCCTGCGTTGCTCCAGCACACGCGGCAGATGCTGTTCCTCGAGGACGGAGAGATGGCGGAGCTGAAGGCAGGCGGCTACCGCATCGAGACCGTCGATGGCACACCGGTGGACCGCAAGCCGAAGCGCATCGACTGGAGCCCAGTCCAGGCGGAGAAGGGCGGCTTCAAGCACTTCATGCTGAAGGAGATCCACGAGCAGCCCCGGGCCATCGAAGACACCTTGCGCGGTCGGGTGATCCGTGAGGAAGCGAACTTCGTGGCTGCGGAACTCGGTCTCGACCCGGAGATCTTGCAGAAGATCGACCGCGTGTACCTGCTGGCTTGCGGTACGAGCTATCACGCTTGCCTGAACGGGCGCTACTGGATCGAGGCACTCGGGCGTATCCCCGCGCAAACGGAGCTGGCGAGTGAAGTGCGCTATCGTGAGCCGGTCTTCACGGAGCGCGATCTGGTGGTCGCGGTGAGCCAATCGGGAGAGACGGCGGACACGCTCGCGGCGGTGCGCTCTGCCAAGGAGGCAGGCGCCCACGTGCTCGCGATCGCCAACGTCCTGGACAGCGCCATCCCTCGAGAGAGCCACGGCGCCCTCTACACCCACGCCGGTCCCGAGATCGGCGTCGCTTCGACCAAGTGCTTCACGGCGCAGCTCGTCGCCTTGCTGATGCTCGCCATCTTCATCGGTCGGGGGCGAGGAAAGCTGAGTCAAGACCGAGCTGGCGCCTTGATCCAGGCGTTGGTGGAGACCCCCGAGCGAATGCGGCAAGTGCTCGATCACGCGGAAGGCGTTCAGGAGATCGCGCGCAAGTTCATGCACGCGGAGCACATGCTGTTCCTCGGCCGTGGCCTCGGCTTTCCCATCGCTCTCGAGGGGGCGCTGAAGCTCAAGGAGATCTCCTACGCCCACGCGGAAGGCTACGCGGCAGGCGAAATGAAGCACGGCCCCATCGCGCTGATCGACGAGCACATGCCGGTGGTCGTCGTGATGCCTCACGACAGTCAGTACGAGAAGACCGCATCCAACGTGCAGGAGGTGAAGGCACGCCTGGGTCAGGTGATCGCCGTGGTGACCGAGGGCCACGAGGAGGCGATGGAGCTCGCCGACTACTGCCTCCCCATTCCAGAGGCTCCCGAGGCGGTGCTGCCGCTGCTCACGGTGTTGCCGCTCCAGTTGCTGTCGTACTACGTCGCCGACCTCAAGGGGACGGACGTCGATCAGCCGCGAAATCTCGCGAAAACCGTCACCGTGGAGTGACGTGCTCCGCAACCGACGGCGCCCGTCGCGGGGCCGTCGGCCTGTGCGGTTGACGCCACCGGACGATCCGGTTTGGTTGCGGCGATGCGCACTTCCATCGCCAGTCTCGTGTCGCTGTCCCTGCTCGCAGTCGGTTGTGGTGGCGCCGCTCCAGACCCCGAGCCGCCTCCGCCGGAGCCGGCGCCCGCGGCGAAGTCTGCCAAGGCAGAGGAGCCGGCTTCCGAACCCGAGGCTGCGCCTGACTCCGCGGAGGAGAAGCCCGTCGGCTTGCCCAAGGACTGCGCCGACTCCAAGGCGGATGTGTGCACACCTCCAAAGCCCTTCGTGGAGCGCCTGTGCAGGGGTACCTACATGGGTGTCGCCTTGAAGCTGTTCCGCAAGGGAACGCCGTTTACGCGCGGATATTTGACGCGCAAGACCAAGGCCTGGAACGCCTCCGGTGGCGCGAGCGCCTCCGACGACTACCTGGTCTTCGATGAAGAGGTGATCATCCTGGCCAAGCGCGCGCCACCGAAGGGGGGCATGCAGGTCAGCGGTATGGGCGGCTACGACGCACTGCGCTGGGACGGCTCCTGCGTGACGCTGGCGCCCGAAGAACTCACGACCAAGCTGCCGCCCAAGGCAAAGTACCCGACGCTCAACTGGAAGCACCTGGGCGGGAAGATGCGCGACACCCTGCGCAACGACGAGAAGGTGGACGCCGCCTACTCGAAGCGCCGCCAGGCATGCAAGGGCGCGAGCATGGGCACGGTGAGCAAGAAATGCGAGAAGGCGGACACGGCGCTCGGCCTCGCCATCATCGACTTCGTCAAGAACGGTGGTGACGTGGGTATGCCGGAAGAGCTGCCGGAATAGGCACGTGCGAGGTATGCCTCGCGTTGGAGGTTAGAGTGAAAGTTCAGGATAAGGTTGCTCTGGTTACGGGTGGTGCTTCGGGTCTGGGCGCTGCGACGGTGCGCGCGCTGCTCGACGCCGGCGCCAAGGGAGTGGTCGTCGCGGACAAGGCGAAGGAGGTCGGCGAGGCCTTGGCCAAGGAGCTCGGGGACAAGGTTCGCTTCGTCGAGACCGACGTCACCTCGGAGCCGCAGATGCAAGCCGCCATCGCTACCGCCAAGGAGCTGGGTGGCCTGCACATCGCAGTCGGCTGCGCCGGCATCGGTACCGCGATGCGCACGCTGGGCAAGCATGGACCGTTTCCGCTGGACCTGTTCGCGCTGACGGTGAACGTGAACCTGGTCGGCATGTTCAACATGATCCGCTTGTGCGCCCAGGCGATGACTGAGGGCGAAGCCGACGCCGGAGGGGAGCGAGGCGTGATCGTCACCACCGCGTCCATCGCCGCGTTCGATGGTCAGATCGGACAGGCCGCGTACAGCGCCTCGAAGGCAGGGGTCGTTGGAATGACGCTGCCCATCGCCCGGGAGCTCGCGCGTTCCGGGATCCGTCTGGTGTCCATCGCACCAGGGCTCTTCGACACGCCCATGCTCGCCGGCCTTCCAGAGGAGGCTCGCGCCGCACTGGCCGCCAACGTTCCGTTCCCCCCCCGCCTGGGAAACCCCACGGAGTACGCGGATCTGGCGCTGCACATCGTGCAAAACAGCATGCTGAATGGCGAGTGCATCCGTCTGGACGCCGCCCTGCGTATGCAGCCGAAGTGAGAAAAAGACCTCCGAGGCATGGAGTGTATACTCCGGGTTTAGCTTGCGACCGGGGATCGTTCCCCGGTCGCGGCTCCCGTCATGACCGAACGCTCCGACGCCCCGCCCAGTAGCCTCTCGCTGCCTCCGCCCCCGGACACCGTGCTGGTGGTGGACGACGACGCAGCCACACGCCTGCTGACGTCGCGCTGGCTTTCCCGTGCGGGGATGAAGGTGCTCGAGGCCGAGGATGGCCAGGCCGCGCTCAACGTCGTGCGCGAGGCACCCGAGAACATCTGCGTCATCGTGCTGGACGTGATGATGCCAGTGATGGACGGCTACGAGGTGCTGGCGCGACTCAGCTCGGATCCCGAGATGTCCGGCATCCCGGTCGTGCTACTGACCGCGCACGCCAACGACGAGGAAGACGTGATCCGCGGCATTCAGCACGGCGCGTACGATCACCTCGCCAAGCCCTACCGCGGCCCGGTGCTCGTCGCCCGTGTGAAGGCGTTGATCGAGAAGCGACGGCGAGAGTTCAACGTGAACCTGCGCCTTCGCCGTGCGGAACAGCAAGCGACCACCGATCCGCTGACCGGCCTCTCGAATCGTCGCGACTTCGAGCGTGCGTTGAGCCGTGAGACGGCGTTCGCCGAGCGCCATCGCGAACCGATCAGCCTGCTGCTGATCGACATCGATCATTTCAAGTCGGTGAATGACCTGTTCGGGCATGCCGAGGGCGACCGCGTCTTGGTGCTGGTCTCCCAGTGCATCCAGTCCACCCTGCGCCGTTCGGATCACGCCTATCGCCTTGGAGGCGAAGAGTTCGCGGTGTTGCTCAGAGGCACTGACGCCGCCGCGGGTCGCGGCGGGACGGCGCATTCAAGAGGCGTTGAGATCGCAACCCGTGATCTTCGCGACGGGTGACGAGCGCACCATCACGTTCAGCGGCGGCGTCGCGTCCGCGGATCTGGACACCGACTTCGTGACCCGAGAGATCGTCGAGCGCGCCGACCAGGCGCTGTACGCCGCCAAGCGAGGTGGCCGCGATCGCATTCTTCAGGAGCCGATCGCCAGTGACGCAGCGGGGAAGTGACGTGCCGGGTCGCAACCGCTGGCGCCTCGAGGTGGTCTGGCTGAGCTGCGTGTTCCTGGGAATGTGGGGGGGAGGGTGTGCGCCTGGCGCACCGGCGGCCGGCGTCGAAGCACCCTCGGCGGTCCCCACCCGTGAGGAGCTGGACCGCGCCCTACTCGACTACGACGAGGACTCGCGGGGTGGGGGCAGCCGCCCCTCAGCCGCTGACGGTGCGCCCACGCGCGTTCTGGACGAGCCTCGATCGCCCACTCCACGCTTCGCGATCAAGCGCATCGTCACGCCCGAGCCACCCCCGCTGCACGTCGGTACGCGGCGTCGAATCGACGTGAAGCTGCGCCGTGCGGATCTGCAGGAGGCGTTGCGCTTCCTCGCGCATGCTGGTGGCTTCAACCTGGTGATCGGGGAGGGCGTCGCCGGGGAGGTCACCGCCGAGCTGACCCGCGTGACCCCTTACGACGCTCTGCAGGTGATCGCGCGGGCGCACGGCGCGCGAGTGGTGCACACCCGGCCGTCGGGAGGCTCCAGCATCGTCCTGGTGGAGCCCGATCGTTGACGCGGTCAGCGCTTGGCAACGTACACTCTGCCGAAGTCCCAGCCAGAGAGCTCTCGCCAGCTGCCGGCGAAGTAGCCCGCTGGGCGCAGCTCTCCCACGATTCCTAGCGGCAACGAACGGGCGAGCTGCGCCGCGCTGGTGCTCGCGAGCCGCGGCGGGCGATTGGCGAGCGCTGGGTTCGCGGCGGTGAGCAGCGCGAGGTTGTCCAGAGCGGCGCCCAGGCCGAAATTGCGCACCACGTCGAGCATCAAGGCAAACCCTCCGACGCGACGCCGAAGCGCGAGCTCCGCAGGTGGTAGTCGAGCGACCCGCAGCTGATGTCCGCTCTTGCTGAGCGTGCTGGCGATGGCCTCGGCGACCTCGACCAGGAAAGGCGCGGTCGCGTCGACACCGAGCTCGGCGTCGCCTCCACCCCAGCGGGTGGAGCCGCTGCCCGTCGGGTTCAGGCCGAAGCGGCTGAGGCTGCCCCGAGGCAGTCCATCCACCAGGCTCTGCGCAACTCCCGGCGCCGCCCAGGCGCCCGCCTGGCTTCCGGTGCGCAGCACGACCCAGCCGACCTGGGGCGCCTTGAAGGGTTGGGCGCCTGGACGCCGGCGATGCAGCCCGTCACCCAGCCAGCCGACGTCCACCGCTCCGCTCTCGAAGGCCCGCAGCGCGTCGGCGATCGAGCGTGACGGCCGCAGCGTGATCTGTTCCAGGAAGGAGGCGCCCCGCGCCGCGCGCGGGTTGCGGCGCAACACCAGGCCTCCGCCAGACGGTCGCGCGGTCAATGCCCCTGTTCCGTCGGGGCGGCGTGAGTCGAATCCGCGCGGTAATATGGCGCAGCATGGGCTGGCCAGCGCTCGCGTGAGATTGGTCGCGCTCCCGCGCTCGAAGGCCACGCCGTCGGCCATGACCCTCACGGCGCCGAACTCTGCCAGCAGCCCCCGCGCGGCGCGCGCCTTCGCGCGCACGAGCGACCAGTGCACGTCCGCCGGGCCGACGGCACGCCCGAGGCCCGAGACCAGGTTGGGACGCAGCTTGATGTGCCAGCCATGTCCGCTGGCTCGGGGCGGGCCGTCGGCGAGCGCCGGGTAGGCTCGGCCGTGGGCGTCCAGGTCGTACAGCGGATCGCAGATCGCGGGTCCGAACAGCGCAGCGCACGCGTCGTAGAGCTCGTGAGGATCCAGCTGGGAGACGGCCCAAGGCAGCTCGAAGCGGAGGATACCGCCGAGCGGAGTGCGCCCCATCGCCCAGGCGTGCCTCCCCGCGGAGATGGCGCAGAGCCCAGCTCCGACCAGCCACGCGCGACGACCGAGGAGGGCGCTCATCGGATCAACCAAAGCTCGTCGCCCACCGCCGCTACCAGGTAGGCGCGCGCGGTGTCCTCCGCGGGGCACGCTGCGACAGCGCTGACGCCTCCCGGTGCAGCGATCCGCAGGCGCTCGGCTGGTTGTGCAGGTTCCTGCCACGAGTAGACGATCAAGGCATCCTCGGCGGGCACCATGCTCGGCGTCGACGCGATCAGCTCGGGGGCACCATCGCCGTCGAGGTCACCCATGGCGAGCTGAGCGCCCAGGTTCCCCAGCGAGGCTCGCCCGCCCCGATCGCTCCGCAGGTCCACCCGCTCTTCCTTGGCCGCGCGCAGGGCGCGGTACTGATGTCGTTTCCCCGTGGCATCGATCAAGGAGGCGCCCGCCACGGCGTCCCCGCGGTGCTCGTAGCCGGGGGCGCTCGAAGGCGCGTCCGTCGCCTTGCACGGACGCTCTCTGCGGCCGAGCAGCGTCTGATAGGTCTCGATGCAGCCGTTGCCGGGCCATGGCAGCGGCAGATCGAGGGTGGCGAGAGGAGTCAGCTTCACGTCGAAGCGAAACCCCTTGGCCCGATCCGTGAGCCCGACGTCCACGTGCTCGCCTCGGCTGATGCTCACGGTGGCGATGGGCTCCCGCAGTGGCACCGGCGCGACGGGGGATAGCCCCGCCCAGGTCCGGCGCGCCGAGGCGACGAACTTGCCGCCACGGATCCGCCCCACGTGGATGGCCGAGCGGCCAACGGCGACGAGCTCGAGCGCGGAGTCTCCATCGACGTCGCCACAGCCGAGAGCCAGGACCTGGGACTCTGGCGCCTTGACCTTCAGCACCTTTCCCGCGACCAGTGGAACCGTGGGGAAGAAGCTGCGCACCTCGGCGTCGAGCGGTCGACTCGTGAAGGCGTGCTTGAGCGGCTCCGGGTTGGGATTGCGAACTCGGGCCCAGAAGCCCTTCACCGGACGATAGACGTCGGCGGTCACCTCGAGCTGGCCGTGGGCGATGCGCAGATCCAGGAACAGGAAGGCTCGCGACCGAGCGGCGAGCTGGGCCGCTCCGCGAGTCGTCTGGGTGCCATGCGCCTTGCCTCCGACCTTGCCTGCGACGACGCGGGCGATGCGTTGCGCGAGCTCTGCGCTGCGCTCGAGCTGAGCGTCGGACTGGAGCGGACCCGGGATCACCAGAGCGCCAGAGTCGCGTCTTCCGAGCGCGTCGCCGAGCTGTACCCCCAGGTCGCAGGCCACGCCGCTCAGCGCGGAGAGGGTGGGGGGACAGGGCTGCTCGACCGCAGCGCTGCTGGCTCGAGTCTCGGGTGCCGAGCTGGCGGCGGTGGGGGCCGCCGGTTGGGCGCTCACCCCCGGTGCGAGCAGGGTCCCGCACGCGACGCCCAGAGCGCTCACGGCCCCGACCATGCGCGGCGGCCTTTCGCCGACGGAAACCGGGCCACCCCCAAAAAAACGAGAGTCGTCAAGGGTCCAGTTCCGCACTCGT
>JAGQIY010001368.1 GCA_020430865.1 Myxococcales bacterium | reverse complement strand
CGATCAAGCGACTGCACCCGCACCTCTCCGAGGAAACAGAGTTCGTGAACATGTTCCTCGACGAGGCGCGGCTCGTCGCGGAGATCCGCCACCCCCACGTGGTGCCGACACTGGACATCGATCAGACACCTCAGGGCCTGTGTCTGGTGATGGAGTACGTCGAGGGAGGCGCCTTCTCCAACCTGCTCGTCCACGCGGCGCAGCACGAGGAGAACGGGCGACTGGATCAGGGCATCGCGATTCGCGTCGTCCTGGATGCGCTGGGCGGTCTGCACGCTGCGCACGAGTTGACCGACGCGGATGGCAGTCCGCGAGGGCTCGTTCACCGAGACGTTTCTCCGCAGAATATCCTGGTCGGGACCTCGGGTAACTCGATGATCCTCGACTTCGGGATTGCCCGAGCCTCTCAGCGCCTGACCTCCACGCGGGTCGGGCAGATGAAGGGCAAGCTGGCGTACATGGCACCGGAGCAGGCGACCGGCAAGGAGGTCGACCGTCGCGCCGACGTGTTCGCCGCGGGCATCGTCCTGTGGGAGGCGCTCACCGGTCGTCGGCTCTTCCGCGGCAGCAACGAGGTCGACACGCTGACCCGCTTGCTCAACGACCGGGTACCGCCGATTCGCGAGATAGAGCCCTCCATCTCCGAGGAGCTCGAGGCGGCGGTGATGAAGGCGCTGGAGCGAGAGCCCGACGACCGCTACCCCACCTGCGCAGACTTCGCGGAGCACCTGGAAAAAACCGCGCGGCAATTGGATGTGTTGGCCTCCCGGGAGACGGTGGCGAGTTACTGCAAGCAGGTGCTGGGTGACTCCCTGGATTCGCGCCAGGCGCTGGTGCGCGAAGCGCTGACTCGCGACAGCAGCCTCGAGCCAGCGCCAGACTCCGCGGAGCAGCTCGAGGACGTGTCCGATATCCTCGAAGTGCGCGAGCTGCCGCAGCAGCCTCCGGAGCGCGGGCGCTGGATGTTCGCCTTCATCGGCGTCGCGGCGCTCGGAGTGGTGGCCGTCTTGTTTGGGGTGAGGAGCTGCAATCGGGCTCAACCGGAGGTGGCCGCGGCCATGCCGACGCCTTCGGCTCCGGTGGCCGCAGAGCCCGCTAGCGCGGCTGCCGTGATCCCCGAGGCTGAAGTGACGGCGAGTGTGAGCGCCAGCGCCGCACCTTCAGCGGCTCCCTCTGCGAGTGCCGAGCCTGAAGACACGGAGGAGAAGAAGAAACCGCGCGGATACTACCGCTGGGCCCCGCCTCCGAAGAAGGAGAAGCCCGAGGAGAAGAAGGAGAAGCCCGAGGAGAAGCCGCCCGAGGAGAAGCCGCCTCCGCCGAAGGAGGATCCGCTGTTCAACCCGTACCGTTGAACCACGAGAGCCAGGGTCGAGCCCTGGCTCTCGCGCTTTCGGCGCGGGACAACACTTCTTAACAATCGCGGGGCGTTGGCCTTAATCGACCCGCCTCAAGCTCCAGACGTCGAGCCAATGACACTGAAAGGAGTCTCGATGTTTGGTTTTCTGTTTGGAGCGGCCTGTCTGGCCGGCTTGTTCGCGGTGATTCGCCGCGAGCGTTGGCACCGCATGGCCTTTGCTCATGCGGGCGAGGGGTCCTGGGCGGGACCGTGTGGAGGTCCGTGCGGCCCAGGGCGTGAGCATCGTCATCGCCACCGGCACGGCGGACGCCGCGGCTTTCGTGGTCACTTCCGCGACATGGCGTTGCGCAGGGTCTTCGAGCGCCTGGAGACGAGCCCTGGCCAGGAGCGAGAGCTGCAGGCGGCGATCGCGGAGATCATGGACGGTGGGCGCAAGCTACGTGGCCAGCTAGCAGATAGCCGCAAGGAAATATCCAAGGCGCTGCGCAGCGAGGAGCTGGACGTAGAACGCCTCGGGCAGCTGTTCTCGCAGCACGACGACTTGCTGAGCGAGTTCCGCAAGACCGCGGTCGGGGCGCTGAGCAGGACTCACGCGGCCCTGGATGAAGGCCAGCGGGCCCAGCTCGCCGACTGGATCGACCGCGGAGATCTACCGTTTGGCGGCTTTCGCGGAGAGGAGCGCTGGTGATGCGACACGCTCGTCATCGTGTGATCAAGGTGCTGCTGCTGTTGGGCGCCCTGTTAGGCTTCGCTGGCGGCTTCGCCAGCCTCGCCTTCCGCATGCACCGCCACCATGACATGCGGCGGAGCTACTTCGAGCGTCATGTCGCGGACGTCTGCTTGGATGCAGCCGATCGACGCCGAGCGCAATCGGCCCCCGACTACCAGTCGCCGCCGGGCGACTGGGGTCATGGCCCTGCGTGGGGTCGTGGCGGCTGGCGGTCGCCGCCGTGGTCCGCACCACCGTGGTCGAGCCCGCCGCCTCCGCCAGGGCCTCCGCCGGCGACGCAGCCATGACCGCGGACTGCTGCACGGTGCAGCGCTCGACGAGAGTTGGGCGCTGCCTGGCGGCGGGGGCGGGGCTGCGGTAGTGGGGCGCAGGATACTGGAGCGACCGTGAAGCTACTGATCGTCGATGATGACAAGCGACTGTACGAGCTCCTTCAGGGGTTTCTCACGCAGAACGGCGTGACGTCGGAGCACGCGGGGGATGGCCGCCAGGGGCTCGCCATGCTGTCGCGGGGCGCCTACGACGCGGTGTTGCTGGATGTGATGATGCCCGGGATGGACGGCCTCGAGGTGCTGAAGCGTATCCGTGAGGATAATAGTATCCCGGTCATCATGCTGACCGCAAAGGGCGACGAGACGGATCGCGTGGTGGGGCTGGAGCTCGGCGCCGACGACTATCTGCCGAAGCCGTTCAGTCCTCGGGAGCTGCTTGCGCGGGTGCGTGCGGTGCTGCGGAGGGTGCGCAACGAGCTGGGTGATGAGCGGCTCTGCGTCGATGGCTTGGTGGTCTATCCAGCGGAGCGGCGGGCGGAGCTCGATGGTGAGTTCCTCGAGCTGACGGGGCTCGAGCTGGATCTACTGGTCGTGCTGATGCGCCGCCCGGGGCGCGTGATCCCACGGGCGCGCCTGCTCGATGAGGCTGGGCGGAGCGACGTCGCGGTCGGGGAGCGCACGGTCGACGTGCACGTGTCTCATCTGCGCAAGAAGCTGGGGACACTGGGCAAAGAGCGTATCCGCACGGTACGTGGGGTCGGCTATGTGTTTGCTGCGGCCGGGGTGAACCCGTGAGCGCCAGCGTCCAGCAGGTTCGGCGACGCAGATGAGTGACCGCGACGAGAGACGTCGACGGCGGGCGGAGCGTGTGCGAGACATACGCCGCCTGCGCGGCGCGCGGAGGGGACCCCCATGGGCCCATCACCACTGGCATGGCCACGGGCACTGGTCCCACACCGGCGGCCGCTGGGGCTTCTGGCTCAAGGCGCGGCTGCATCGACGCCTGTTCTTCTGGCTGGGCATGACGCTGCTCGTGATGATGTTCGTGGCCGGTACCGCCGGGCGTCTGCTGGTCGGGGGAGCTACCCCCTGGAAGGCGGAGCAGACAGGGATCTCGCACTTCGTCGGCGAGCGGTTCGCGCGGGTCTGGGACCGACCCGCGGAGCGTGCCGAGCTGATGCGGTCGATGGGATATAATTTCCGCGTAGATATAGAGCTGAAGGATCAGGCCGGGGTCGTGGTCGACTCGAGCGGTCGCTGCGCCGATCCGGACATGGTGGTGCCGGTGCGCGACGTACGCGGCACGCTGGGGACGGTGAACGTGTGCATGCGGAGCCACGCGCCGCCCCACGCCGTGCGGACGTTCTTCATCACCCTGGGGGTGGCCACCATGGTGCTCTGGATGTCTGCCGGCTTCTTCGCCAGGCGCTTCACGAGACCGCTCAGTCGCCTCGTGGATACCGCGCGAGAGATCGGCGAAGGCAAGCTCTCCAGCCGCACGCACCTGACCCCGCGGGAGGCCGGGGAGGTGGGCGTGCTTGCCGAAGCCATCGACCACATGGCGGGTCGCATCGAGCGCCAGCTTCAAGAGCACAAGGAGCTGCTCGCCGCGGTCAGCCACGAGGTGCGGACGCCGCTGGCGCGTCTGCGGGTGCTGGTGGAGCTGCTGCGGGAGAACCCAGACGCCGCACTGCTCGACGACGTCGAGCAAGAGGTGCTCGAGATCGATCGCCTGATGAGCGAGCTCATCGCGACCTCTCGGCTCGACTTCCAGCAGCTCGACCCGCGAACGCTTCCCCTGGCAGAGCTGGTCGAACGCGCCCGGGAGCGCGCTGGGCTCGAGCAGGTGCCGATCACCGATCGCACCGAGCGAGCCGAAGTGCGCGTGGACCCGACGTTGATCGCCCGAGCGCTCGCCAACCTGCTGGAGAACGCCAGGCGCCACGCCGGTGGCGTCGAGCGCATCGAGGTCGAGCGTAGCGCTGACGGAGTGCTCGTCGTCCGGGTGCTCGACTCGGGACCGGGGTTCTCCGAGGGAGAGCTCGAACGCGCGTTTCAAGCCTTTCATCGCCGCAGGGGTGGGGGTCTAGGTCTCGGTCTGGCGCTGGTTCGGCGCATCGCCGAGGCTCACGGCGGCAAGGCGTGGGCCGAGAACCGCAGCGAAGGCGGCGCTCGCCTGTGCCTCGAGCTGCCCACCAGCGACCAATCGAAGCTGGGGACAGAGCCGCTTCCAGGCTAACATCTCCTGCGAATGCGCAGGTTTATCCAACTCCCCGATGTGAGCAGCGGACCCCTGCGGCTGGGCCTGGTGCTGGCGGCGACGTGGCTGGCGGGCGGTTGCAGCTGCGAGGAAGAGCACCTCACCCCCAACCCGACGCAGAGCGCACCGGTCAGCTCCGCCAGCGTCACCACCGCGCCCACGGCTCTCAAGCTCGAGCAGGTCAGCTTCGCGGCTTCGGACACGGTGCCTCTGACGGCGGACCTGCTCCCCGCCGACTCCAAGCGCGCGCCCCTGCTGGTCCTGGTTCACCGCTTTCGCGGGGATCGGGGGGAGTGGAATCCGTTGCTCGACCGTCTCGCGGTGGCACCGAAGCAGTACCGGGTGGTGAATGTCGATCTGCGGGGTCACGGTGACAGCAAGTCTGCCGCGGGCGGAATGGTCCTCGACTGGGGGGCGATGACCCAGAAGGAAATTCCTGACCTGGAGAAGGACATCGAGGCCGCGATCCGCTTCGGTCTAGAGGGGGTATCGCCACACCACATCACGCTGGTCGGTAGCTCCCTCGGGGCGACGCTGATCGCCCGGGTCGCGGCGCGTCAGCCGAAAGTGGCTGCTCTCGCGCTGGTGTGTCCTGGAGCGCGCCTCGAGGGTCAAGACGTCTACACGGCCTATGCCGAGGTACGCGGCCTGCCCACCTTTTTTGCTTCGGGCAATGGTGACAACGTCTCCCGAGCGCCACTCGGCTCTCTGGTGAAGATGGCGCGCCACGGCACCTTGAAGGAGTACGCTACGACCCGGCACTCGGCTCAGCACGTGGGGGCAGATGCTCCGCAGCTGTGGGCCGATCTGGAGAACTGGCTGATGCAGAACTACGAGCTCGAGCCGCCTGCGCCAGCCAACGCCGGGATCCCCGATGCCCAGGCAGAGGGAACCAAGGGAGAGAAATGATGCGCGTGTTGGTGGTGGAAGACTCGTTGTCGATGCGTTCCTTCGTGCGCAGCGCGCTGGAGTCCGAGCCGCAGCTCGAGGAGGTCGAGGTCGTCGAAGCGGGTAGTGGCTTCGATGCGCTGCGGCTGTTGCCTCGTGGGCCGTACGATCTGGTGATCACCGATATCAACATGCCAGACATCAACGGGCTCGAGCTCTTGCAGTTCATGCGCAAGAACGAGCGCCATCGCGGGACTCCGGTGCTCTTAATTTCCACACAGAAGTCTGAGAAGGACATGGAGCGTGGGTTCAAGCTGGGTGCGACCGGCTACCTCGCCAAGCCGTTCAGTCCGGAGGCGCTGTGCGAAGAGGTGAAGAAGCAGCTCGAGGCAGGCAAGGCCAACCAAGGTCAGGACGGTGGCTGAGATAGGCGACAAGGCCCGCGAAGAGTTCTTCAGCGAGGCACAGGAGATCATCGAGCAGCTGAGTCGCAGCTTGCTCAGCCTCGACGCGGCAGAGAAGGGCGGCCGCAGCGACCCCTCGTTGGTCAACGAGGCTTTCCGTGCGGTACATACACTGAAGGGGCTCGCCGGCCTGTTCGGCGCTAGCCGCATGGGCCAGCTGTCTCACGAGCTCGAGGACGTGCTGGACGACCTGCGTCTCGGGCGCATCAGCCTGAGCGCCAACGTGCTCGATCTGCTGTTCGAGGCCGTGGACCTGTTCGGGCACGTGTTGACCGCCGAGCGGGAGCACAGCGACGAACCCATCCCGCAGCTGGACGAGCTGCTGGTGCGCATCGCGAGCATGGGCCAGTCGGCGCCGTCCGTCTCGCACCCCATCGCCGAGTATGACCTCGACCCCGGCATCATGGCGGTGCTCACGGAGTACGAGGAGCACCGACTCCGCACCAACGTCGAGCAAGGGCTTGGGCTGTTCCGCCTGCGGGTGCATTTCGATCTTGCGACGATCGACAAGGCGCTCGAGGACATCAAGCAGCGGGGCAAGGCTCACGGCGAGATCATCACCTACTTGCCCACTGGCGAAGCCACGAGCCCCGACACCATCGAGCTCGACCTGTTGATGGCGTCGTCGGACGACCTGGCGACCTTGCGCGCATCGCTCGGCGCCGAGCACATCGTGATCGAGGAGGTGCCGCGGCGCCGCGTCACGAGCGCCACGATCCCGCCTCCTGGCCTCACGGGGCAGGGGCCGGTGACCAGTGTGGTGCCGCCAAAACCAGACTCCGTCGTACCCCGTGCGCGTCACTCGGAGATCGCCCCCCAGGAGACCCAGGGGAGCCTGCGCAGCGTCACCCAGACGGTGCGCGTCGACATCCGCAAGCTCGACCACCTGATGAACATCGTGGGTGAGCTGGCGATCGTGCGGGGGGCCCTGTCACGCACCGCAGAGCGGCTCCGCGGCGAGGGCATGCGTCAGCTCGCTTCCGAGCTGCATCGCCTGCATCGCACCTTCGACCGACGGCTGAGCGAGATGCAGGCAGGTATCCTCGAGGTGCGCATGGTGCCGCTCGGACAGGTCTTCGATCGTCTCGCTCGCGTCGTGCGGCAGATCAGCCGTGAGGTCCAGAAGGAGATCCGCCTGGTCATCACGGGCGCCGAGACCGAGATCGACAAGCTGATCGTCGAAGAACTCAGCGACCCGCTGATGCACATGATTCGCAACGCCATCGACCACGGTATCGAGGGGTCGCGGCAGCGTGAATCCGTAGGGAAACCGCCAGCGGGTACAATCGCGTTGAATGCCTACCAGAAGGGCAATCACGTGATGATCGAGATCGAAGATGACGGAGCTGGCATCGATGAGGCGGCGCTCCTCGACAAGGCCGTGCGCATCGGTAAGGTGGACCAGGAGGACGTAGGGGACCTCACGCGCGAGGAGATCTTGGCGCTGATCTTTCTGCCCGGAGTCAGCACCCGGGAGGAGGCGAGCGACTTCAGCGGACGTGGAGTCGGCATGGACGTCGTCAAGACGAACATCGCCAAGCTGGGCGGCGTGATCGACGTGCATTCCGAGCGCGGTATCGGCACGAAGATGACGATCACGCTGCCGATCACCCTGGCCATCGTCAGCGCGCTGGTGATCCGCGTGGGCGGGCAAGTGTTTGCCATTCCGCTCTCCAGCGTCAGCGAAGCCATCGCCTTCGACGAGCGCGGGATCCGTGTCGTCGACGGGCGCGAGGTCATGACGCTGCGCGGAACCACGCTCCCCTTGTGCCGCCTTCGGCAACTCTTTCAACTCAAGGGGGCGCGAGATGGTCGAGGCTTCGTCGTGGTGACGGAAGTAGGCAACCGCCGTCTAGGGCTGGTAGTGGATCATCTGGTGGGGCAGCAAGACATCGTGATCAAGGCGCTCGGGGAGAGCCTCGCCTCCGTTCGCGGCTTCGCCGGCGCAACCGAGATGGAAGACCAGAAGGTGGGCCTAGTGCTCGATGCTGCAGCGCTGATCGAAGAGGTCCTGGCGGGCATCGAAGCTCCGCGTGAGTTGATGAGGAGCAATGGCTGAACTCACTCGCACCAACAAGCCCGAGCCGATCGTCTCGGCGGAGGTGGGAGATCGCGGAGTGATCCGCGAGTACCTGGCGTTCGTGCTAGCGGGCGAGGTCTACGCCGTCGCGCTCACACGCATTCGGGAGATCCTGAGTCCTCCGCCGATCACCGAAGTGCCCCGCGCCGGTCGCGACGTGCTCGGCGTGTGTAGCGTGCGCGGCCTGCTGGTAACGGTGATCGACTTGCGCCGTCGCATGCGCCTGGAGGAGGCGCCGCTGTCGCGCCGGAGCCGCATTCTACTGGCGATCGCCAACTCAGGCGAGGTCGTGGGTCTGATGGTCGATGAGGTGAAGCAGGTGATCCGGCTCGCGGAGGCGGAGATCGAGATCGCCCAGAGCGTGCTTGGTGGCGACGTGTCGGAGCACGTGATGGGGATCGCCCGCCCCGCCGCCGCGGTGATCGTGCTGCTGGATCTGGGGAGTATCGTGTCAGGGGGCAACCGTGGCTGAGCTAGCCAGTAGCCGGAGGATGGCGTGAGTCAGAAGTATCGCCCCGTCTCTGCGAAGAGCCTGGTCGGCTTCGTCGTTGGAGACGTCAGCTACGCCGTGCCGATCAGCGCGGTGCGGGAGATCGTCAACCCGCTCGGGCTCACCGAACTCCCGCACGCGCCGTTCGTGGTCGCCGGCGTCGCCGATCATCGCGGTGAGGTGCTGCCAGTGATCGACCTGCGAGCGCGCTTCGGAGTGAGCGAGGCCCGCGATGAACGCCGAGAGAAATGGATCCTGGTCGACTGCGGTGGGCGCACCGTCGGGCTGATCGTGGATCGCGTCACGGAGGTCTTCGGCACTGCTGGCGAGGCGCTGCGTCCAGCGCCGAGCCTGGGCTCGGGAGACCACGTGCGGGGCATCGTGGGGGTAACCAGTCACGACGGTGTGCTGACCTTCGTGCTCGACGTTGGACGCTTCGACGAGCTCACGCTGGGCCTCGACCCAGCGGATCTGCAGCGCGCTGCTCAGTTGCCTCAAGGGAGCAAGGCCAACACGTGATCTCCTTTCCCGATCTCGAACTCGCGCTGGTGTCCAGCGAACCGGAGCAACGCCGCCAGGCGGCGTCGCTGCTGGTGACTCACGGTGGTGCAGATCGGGTGCGGCTGTTGATGCAGGCGCTTGGGGACCCGGACTGGCGCGTGCGGAAGGAGGCCGTGGCGGTCGCGGGGCGAGTCGCCCCGAACTCCGAGGCCCTGGGGGCTCTGGTCGAGGCGCTGCGCCCTGGAGAGAACGTCGGGCTGCGTAACGCAGCTGTCGAAGCGCTCTGTCGTTATGGAGAGCCAGCGGTCGCGGCCCTGAGCGAGGCGCTGCCGACGCTCGACGCAGACGGGCGCAAGCTGGCAGCGGAGGCCCTGGCGATGACCGGCTCCGCCCGCGCCCTTGGCGGTCTCGAGCGCTTGCTCGACGATGAGGATCCGAACGTCCGCGCGGCGGCGGTCGAGGCGATCGCGGGAATCGGCACCGCCTCGATCGAGGAGGCCGTGGCGCTCCTCGAGCGGTGTCTGAGCGTGGAAGATCAGTTCATGCGCTTGGCAGCGCTGGATGGTCTGAACCGACTCGGAGTGATCCTGCGCTTCGAGCAGGTCGAGTCACTGCTCGCGGACCGTGTGCTGGCGCGCTCCGCGTTGATCGCCGCCGGGCGCTGCCAGG
>JAGQIY010001367.1 GCA_020430865.1 Myxococcales bacterium | reverse complement strand
CACCACGATCGTGACCAAGGCGTCCTTTGGGCCCAGCACGGGGGACTTCCCGACGGGCACCTTCCACACCGTCGTGTCCTCGGGCTCGCTGCGGCGTGGTGCCTTGGGCTTCGGCGGCTCGTAGTTGACCGCGACGCGCCTGGCGTACACCTCGTTCTTGGCCACGCCTAGAGCGCGCGCCGCGTTCAACTCGCGATCAATTGCCTCCCGGAATCGTTCGATGGGCTGCGCGCCGACCAGGGTCAAGCCGTTGATACGAAACGCTGGCGTGCCGCTCACGCCGATCTTCTCCGCGAGTGCGAGGTCGCCGTCCACCTGGCGCTGAGGTTCTTCGCTCTCCAGCAACTGCTTCAGGATTCGAGGATCCAGGCCCGCCTCGGCGGCTCGCATCACCACGCTGTCCGTGTCGAGCTGCCGCTGTTCGCGGAACAGCGTTGCGGCGAATTCGAAGAACGCCTTGTCTCCCAGCTGCGTGAGCACGGCCTGAGCCACCATCGCTGCCGGCAGCGCATCCTTGTGGAAGGACAACGGATGGTGCTTGAAGACGACGCGCAACTTGTCGGGGCCGTACTCATCCATCAGCTGCATCAGCGTCGGTTGCACGCGAGCGCAGAAGGGACACTGAAAGTCGCTGAACTCGACCAGCGTGACCGGTGCGGTGGGGGAGCCCCACACCGCGTCGTCGGCGTCTATGGGGACTTGCACCGAGGTGGGCTGCGGTGGACGCATGGCTGGTGACGCCGCGACGGCCGCCTCGCTCTGAAAGTCGTTCTCGGCCGCGGTCGCCACATCGATCTGCGTCGCCGACTTCGGCGGTTCCTGGGTCTCCGTGGGCGCGCAGCCGACGATGAGCGAGAGCAACAGCGCGAGCTGCATCAGGATGCCGGAGGGTCGTCGGTCGAGTCGTGTCTTCATCTTCGTTTCCAATGCCGCTCCTGGGCGGGTAGTCGGAGGGGCCCCGCGGCCCATGCGAGAGCCTCGCACAAAAACCCGTGAGTGCACCGTCTGGGTCCAGGAAATCGCCGCCATGACTTGCTCCGCGCGGATACGAAGCGCTGGACCCCGGTGAGATCACAAAAGAAAGCCGCGAGGCTCGAGGCCCCGCGGCTCCATTCGCCTGTGATCACGTGGCGTGACCAGAGGCGCGCTGTCGGCCTACTTGGCTTCCTTGAGGGCGAGCTCGATGGCCTTCTTGAACGCGGGGAACGGCTGCGCCCCGCTGATGAAGTAGCCATTGACCGTGAACCCCGGAGTGCCGTTGATGCCGGCGGCGTTCCCCGCCTTCTTGTCGGCTTCGACCGCCGCGGCGTGGGTGTGCTGATCGAGGGCTGCCTTGAACTTGGTCATGTCGAGGCCTTGCTCCTGCGCAATCGCCTCCAGGGTCTCGCGACCCAGACCCTTCTGCTGACTCTCGAACAGCTTGTTGTGGTACGCCCAGAAGCCAGCGTCGCCCTTCTGCGCCTTGGCTTCCATCGCCGCTTCGGCTGCCAGCTGCGCATCCTTGTGGAAAGGCAGGGGCAGGTTACGCCAGACGACCTTCACCTTGCTGCCGTACTCCTTCATCACCTGGTCGATGGTCGGCTCGACGCGGCTGCAGAAGGGGCACTGGAAGTCGCTGAACTGCTGGATCACGACCTTGGCGTTCTTGTTGCCCTTGACCGGTGCGGTCGCCGGAGGAGCGGCGACGTCCTTCTTCTCCGGCGGGGGCGGCTCTTTGCCTTCCTTCATGATCTCGTCGTAGACCTTCGCCTTGGGGGTACCCTTGGCGACGATCGCCTTGGCCTTGCCAAGCTCCTCGTCGATCAGCGACTTGAACTTCTCGAAGGGCTGCGCGCCGCTCAGGCGACGACCGTTGATGAAGAAGTGCGGGGTGCCTCGGGCGCCCACGTCCTGGCCCAGGTCGAGATCGGCCTGGATCTTCTTGTCGTACTTACCCGACTCGATCGCCTTCTGCACTGCGGGCCATGAGACGCCGAGCTTGCCAGCGATGGCTTCCAGGTCCGCGTCCTCCAGCTTCGGCTGGCTCTCGAAGATCGCCTTGTGCGCTGCCCAGTAGGCTGCGTCTCCCTTCTCGCCAGCCACGCGTGCGAGCACGGCGGCAGGCTTCGCGCGGGGATGGAAGGGCAGCGGGTTGTCCTTCCACACGATGCGCACGTCGTTGGCGT
>JAGQIY010001366.1 GCA_020430865.1 Myxococcales bacterium | reverse complement strand
GGAGCTTCATAAGGCCCAGGCTAGTCAGCCTGGGCCTTTCTCTTAACAGGACCCTCGTCGGCGATGCCGGCGGGGGTCTTGTCGTTTCTGGCGTGGTGGCGCGGGTTTGCGGCGGGTCGCCCGTCGCGGGGTGTGCTCTCTGCTCGGGCGGCGCCAGAGTACCTCGCCTCGTCGCCGGACCGAGAACGGTGCTCTCTGAGTGCTCTTGGGGCTCAGAGACGCCTCCAGACGCCGAAAAGCCGGTTCACACCAGAGAGCCGATGGTTCACGGCTCCAGAGTGGGACAACGACTGGGCTTCTTCGTGATCAGCGGTTCACCGGGCGAGACGGCGGTTCGCGACAACATCTCGCGAAAACTACGACGCATGCTCGCCTGCCGGAACGCCGTCGCTACTCGGCAGCCCCGTTCTTCGCGCGGTCATCGGCTCGCTGAAGGGCGGCTGCCGTGGCGGCGCTCGCGTCCGCGACGGCGACGAGCTCGGAGGGGTCCAACACCTTCTCGGCCCGCGGGAACAGCTCGCTCTCCTCGAATCGAACATGCTCCCGAAGCAGCTCGCCAAACCGTCGAAGGCGCCCCCGGTCGTCCCGTGTCTGAGCACAAAGCGCTCGCAAGCGTTGATGGTCGGATCGAATTCGCCCCACCAGCTCGTCCTCTCCAGCTGCCTCGAGCGGAGGCAGCAGGTGGTGCTCTTCGACCTCGAAGTGAGGCCCGAGGTCGGAGTCGAACGCATGGGCGATCGACTCCCACATCGAGGCGACCTCCTCGTCCGAGCCGGTCTCCGCGGCCCTCTCCGCCCGGCGTGCGAGGACGAGCGCGTGGTGGTGATCGCGGCTCAGGTCCTGGAGGTTGGGGTCGCGCTTCATCGATGGCCTCCTCGTGCGTCGGTAGTGTGTGTCAGCCTTCCTGCAGTGCCCGCGGGAAGAGCACGTGGTTCTCGAGGTGAATGTGCGCCATCAGGTCCGCTTCGAGCCGGTCCAGTTCTTCGTACATCGCACGCCAGGTTGCGCAGGCTTCAGCGGGAGGCGTGAAGTCGTTCGTCAAAGCGCGCGTTCGCTTGAGGTTGTCGCCGTGATCGTCGTGCTCGCGCATCATCACGGTGACCGGGCCGCTCAACATCCCGCCGCGGCGGCCGGCGAGCAGGGCCGGGAACAGCACCTGCTCTTCCTTTGCCAGGTGGCTCATCAGGCCGTCTCGAATCGACCGCAGATGCGCCGCCAGTCCGCGTGGGCACGACTCCTTTGCGCCGTGGACCCTCTCGACCTTCTCCGCCGCGGCGAGGACAGAGTCGATGTGGTCGGGGAGCGGTCGGTGGTAGCGCTCGAGGATGTGCTCCACCAGCTCCTCGACCGACCGTTCACGCCAGTCTGCGGAGTCCGATCCGCGATTCGCGGCCACCTCGAGCTCGGCCACGACCTGATCGAGGTCGAGCCCGGCGGCTTCACACGCCGTGGCCAGGCTTCGGCCGCCGCCACAACAGAAGTCGAGTTGGTAGCGAAGCAGGACGCCCCGTGCGTCTGTGCCGGTCGCAGCGAGATCGCCGAGTGAAGTGTTGGTGTCGATCATGGTCGTTGTCTCCGTTCTGGGTTGGGCAGGACTCCTGCCGCAGATTTGAGGATGTGTGCCAGGGCGAGGGCCTGTCCGAGCCAGAACGCCGACCGCAGCGTCATCGCAGCCACCGTCCTCATCTCGAAGGCCCCGCCCATTGCGATGTGCACGCCGAGCGCGGCGAAGACCAGCGACGTCGCCCCGGCGAGAAGGCGAGCCAGGTGGAGCGACCACCGCTGGCGCGCGAGGGCACCGACGCCCGCGAGGACGTAGACGAAGCCAGCTCCGAAGTTGAAGAGGAGCACGAAGTCCACGACGGCGCCAGCGTCGGCTCGTGCCGCGGCGCCGCCGAAGAGCACCCTTCCTCCCGAGAGCAGGGTCATGGCGCCGAACACAATGGCGCCGACCCCGAGGGCCCACCGCAGCGCTGGGCGGCGTGAGGCGGTTCTGGGTGTTGCCGTCATCGCGGTCATGGCGTCGCCTCCTGAACGCCCCAGTGGCGCAGCGCGAGCACCCCGCTGAAGACCACCGAGGCCGTCATGGCGACGGCGCCCAGCAACACGAACACCGGCGACAGCCCGAGGTAGACCTCGCCCAGGATGCCCATCGGCATCAGCAGGCCGGCGAGCCCGAGGGCCGCGGCCGTGGTCCTTGCCCTGTCGCTGGCGCTACCCAGCTTGGCGAGCACGAAGCCGAGGGCGAGGTTGAGGAGGGCGAAGAGGTTGCCGTGCACGTGCGCCAGTCGAGCCTCGAAGTGCTTGCCGACGGAGTAGCTGGCGACCCACGCCTCCTTGTCAGGGGCGAAGTCGCGTAGGTAGATCAGCACGAACCCGTAGAGCATGAAGCCGCCCATGACGAGCAAACCCACGCCCACGTTGTAGCGTCCGGTCTTCATGGAGCACCTCCATCGGGGTTGGTCAGGGTGTCGGCAAACGAGGTGAGGACGCGCAGGTCGACGCCCTCCGCCGCGGGCGCCTGGGCGTGGCAAGACTGACAGGCCGAGACCATCTCTCGGCTCAGCGCCCGGGCATCGTCGCCGCGTCCGGCACGAAGCGCGTCCGCGAGGCGGCTGGCGTTTCGGTGCAAGTCACGGTCATGCTCGAGGAAGGACGGCCCTAGCCGCTCGGGCAAGGAGCCGTGCTCCGAGTCGCTGTCCTCGCACGCGCCAGCGATGGCGTCGGCGTGCGTCGCGGCCCGGGGCAGGTCTCCCTGGGAGAGCGCGCCCTGCAGCTGCACCGAGTCGACGAGCATCTGCTGCATGAGCGGCCGGAGGACCTCCGGCGAGGTGTGGTCATGGTGGCCCGCGGCGTGAGAGTCGCCGTGCGCGGAGTGCTCTTCGTGGCCGGCGAGGTGGTGGCTGACGAAGAAGCCAACAGCGAAGACGAAGCCAACTGCCGCTACGTGCAGCACCCACCATCCGGGGCGAAGGAAGTAGAAGGATTCAGGGAGCTTCATCGTTGACGGTCTCTCTCTTGGAGGGTCGAGGCGAGCCACTGCCACGCCTCTTCCGGAGTTGGTCTTGGGTGGACGGAGCCGAGCGCGGCGCCGCGGAGCATGCCGGTCACGACCCACACCTGGGCGGCCGCCGGGACTGCGTCCGAGATCACGCCCGCCGACTGAGCACGCTCGAGGCAGGCGCGGATGAACGAAACCGAACGAGCCACGACCTTACGGACGCGGTCGGCGTGTTCTGTTTCGCCGGTCACGACGAGCAGGTGCTGGTTGAAGGCGAGCCGAATGACCTCCGGCCGCGCCTGGACGAGTGCGAGCCGCCGCAAGAAGAAAGTCTTCAGGCTCTCCCAGCAGGGCTCGGCGTCGGGGAACGTGTCGGACAGGACCGTCTCGAAGAGATCGAGGGCGGCGTGGAGGATGGCGGCCTTGTTCTCGAAGTGGCGAAAGAGGGACGAGCCATCCATCCCGACCCGCGCGCCGAGGTTGCGAGCCGTGAGCTGGCGCGGCCCTTCCTCGGCGAGAATCGCGAGGGCTGCCGCCGCGATCTCCTCTCTCCGTTCTTCGTGCTGTTTCCGCATGGCCTCTCGCAAGCAAGCGTTTGCTTGCAGGATGATAGACACTCAGATTCAGGTGTCAACACGCACACGCACCTGCTCCCAAGCTCAGCGCGACGGCAATCCCGCGAATCGCTCGCCGCCCTCCTCGATGAAGTTGTCGATGGCGATGGTGTCGAGGGTGAAGCCGGCGAGGCCCCGACGTGGGCTCCACCGGACCGACCAGACCAGGTCGCGCACCATCCGGTTTCGCTCGGCGCGGGACCACGTGTGCCAGGATGGGCGAAGGTGCTCGAGCAGCGCCCGAGACCTCCGGTCGGGGATCGTCCGTGGGTCGGCCTTCTTGAGCGCGGCGAGCACGATGGCCTCGACCTTCTGCGCCGAGACCTGGACGGAGGGCGTGCAGGCCGGACGCTCAGCATCGCCGCGACAGCGGTAGTAGCGCGGTATCTGGTCGGCGTTGTCGATGGTCACCTTCGCGGATGCGCTGGTCGTCAT
>JAGQIY010001365.1 GCA_020430865.1 Myxococcales bacterium | reverse complement strand
TGGCTGCGCTAGAGCGTGCTCAAGCAGAGCTTCTCGATCTCGAGGGCACTGGCATGAGCGTCATCGAGCACAGTCACCGTGGCAAAGCCTACGATGCCGTTCATCAGCAGACCCTGGCTCTGGTGCGCGAGCTGCTCAAAGTCCCGGACTCTCACGAGGTGCTGTTGCTGCAAGGCGGTGCGAGCCTGCAGTTCGCGATGGTACCCATGAACTTCCTTGGCGACGGTCAGAGCGCTGACTACGTCATCACCGGCTCCTGGTCCAAGAAGGCCCTCGCCGAAGCCAAGCTCATCGGCAACGCGCGCACCGCGGCCAACGTCGCCGTGGACGGTAAGTTCACCCGTATCCCCAAGGCTTCCGAGCTGGATCTGGACGCGAACGCTCAGTACGTCCACATCACCAGCAACAACACGATCGCCGGAACGCAGTGGTTCGACTTCCCAGAGACCAAGGCGCCACTCGTCGCCGACATGTCCAGTGACATCATGTGGCGGCCGATCGATGTCTCCAAGTTCGGCCTGATCTACGCGGGCGCTCAGAAGAACATCGGCCCCAGCGGTCTCGCGCTCGTGATCATCGACAAGGCGCTGATGGCCAAGGAGAAGGACGGGACGCCGAGCATCCTGCGCTATTCGACGCACGCCAACGCGGGTTCGCTCTACAACACCCCTCCCACGTTCAGCATCTACCTGATGCGCAACGTGCTCGAGGTCGTGAAGGCTGCGGGCGGTCTCGAGGCCATGGAGCGGAAGAACCGCGAGAAGGGCGACCTGCTCTACTCCGCGATCGACTCCGACGCCGACTTCTATCGTTGCCCTGTGGAAAAGGGCAGCCGTTCGTTGATGAACGTGGTGTTCAACCTGCCCACGCCCGAGCTGGAGGCCGAGTTCATCAAAGCCGCCGGTGAAAAGGGCATGGTCGGCCTCAAGGGGCATCGCTCCGTCGGTGGCGTCCGCGCCTCAATCTACAACGCCGCCGAGAAGGCAGGGGTAGAGGCCCTGGTGTCCTTCATGGCCGATTTCAGGAAGGGTAAGTGATGGCAAAGGTTCTGGTTTCCGACAGCCTGGCAAAGCAGGGGCTGGAGGTGCTCGAGAAGGCCGCAGGCATCGAGGTCGACTACAAGCCCGGCTTGTCCGAGGACGAGCTTGCGGGATGCATCGGCCAGTATCACGGCTTGGTCATCCGCAGCGGTTCCAAGGTCACCAAGAAGGTGCTCGACTCAGCGGAGAACCTGCGAGTCGTCGGGCGCGCGGGCATCGGGGTCGACAACGTGGACGTGAAGGAAGCCTCGCGTCGCGGCATCGTGGTGATGAACACGCCGACCGGTAACGCCGTGACCACGGCGGAGCACGCGCTGTCCTTGCTGATGAGCCTCGCTCGAAAGATCCCCGCAGCCTGCTCCTCGATGAAGGAAGGGAAGTGGGAGAAGAAGCTCTTCGAGGGGCGTGAGCTGACTGGCAAGACGATGGGCGTCATCGGCCTCGGAAACATCGGGCGTATCCTCGCGGATCGCGCGCGAGGTCTGCACATGGAAGTGATCGCCTTCGATCCGGTGGTGACCAGCGAGCGCGCTGCGGAGCTGGGCGTCGAGCTGGTGAGCCTGGACGAGCTGTTCCGTCGGGCTGATGCGATCTCCGTGCACACGCCGCTCACCGCCGAGACCAAGCATCTGGTGAACGATGACGCCATCGCCAAGATGAAGGACGGCGTGCTGCTGGTGAACGCCGCCCGCGGTGGAGTCTACGATGAGGCGGCGCTGGTGCGCGGCCTCGACTCCGGCAAGATTGGTGGAGTCGCCCTCGACGTGTTCCCGGAGGAGCCGCCTGGCCTGAGCGAGATCGTCAAGCACCCGGGTGCGGTGGTGACTCCCCACCTCGGGGCGTCGACCAAGGAGGCGCAGCTTCGCGTCGCCGTGGAGATCTGTCAGCAGGTGGTCGCCCTGCTCACCGAGGGCACCATCACGAACTCGATCAACGTGCCTTCCGTGCCGCGTGAGATGGCCTCCGTGCTGGGCCCGTACGTCACGCTAGGGAAGCGTCTGGGGCAGTTCCTCGGACAGGTGGAGTCCCTGCAACCTCGCTCCGTCGAGCTGGAGTTCAGCGGCGAGGCTGCGGGCCTGAAGCTCGCACCCGTGGTGAACGCCGCCCTGGCCGGTGTCCTCGACCAGTTCCTGGAGGAACCCGTCAACCCGATCAACGCTCCCATGGTCGCGGGAGATCGCGGTATCGACGTGCGGGAACTCAAGAGCAGCGGAAAGAGCGGCTTCGCGACCCTGGTCTCGCTGACCGTCACTGGCGCGAACGGTGAGCGCGTGTCCGTCTCCGGTACGCTGGCGTCCGACCGCGGGCCGCGGCTCGTGCGCTGGGGAGACTTCGACCTCGATCTGTTGCTCGAGGGCGCGATGCTCGTGATGAAGAACGCGGACAAGCCAGGCGTCATCGGCAACATCGGCACCATCCTGGGCGAGAACAAGATCAACATCTCGCGCATGCAGGTCGGCGTTCACACCTCGAGTGAGTCGGCTGCGTCGCTGTGGATGCTGGACTCCGAGCTCAACGAGAGCACCCTGGACAAGATCCGCGGCGTGAACTTCGTGAAGCAGGCGTCCAAGGTCGTGCTCGACTAGCTCGCGGTCGACGCGGGCCCTGATGCCCGATCGTGGCGGGATGAAGAGAGGCTCCACTCGGGCCTCTCTTTTCTCTTTGGGGGGTCTTCTCCACCCAGCCCAGCGCCGTTCAGAACTGCCAGTTCCCGAAGCCGGAGCGCTGGCGGCTCGCGATCAGCTTGCCGTTGAAATCGCGCACGCTGGTCGAGCCGCTGATCAGCATGGGTAGAGATGCGAGCACCGCGACTCCTCCGACGGCCAGACCGATGATGCCGCCGGTCTTCATGCCCCGGGAGTCCTCGTAGTGCCCGAGGCCAAAGAGGGCGCCTCCCGCCAGCGCGACTGGCGTCCCTATGGCGAGGGACAGCACCCCCCAGGTGCGCCAGCTCTCACTGCCGCCGTCCACGCTCAGGCGAGCCGTCCCGACGCCAGGCTGCAGCCGGAACACGTTCGTGGCAGTCATGCCAGGCGCGAGGACTCGAGCCTCGGTGCCGTCGACCTCGAGCACCTTTCCGCATGGAGCTGGACATGCGCGCTTCCAGGGACCGCCATAGGTGACCGACCGCAGCTCGAGCCAAGCGCCCGGGTAGTTGACCTTGAGTTCCACTCGAGCCTGGGTAGGCGGGATGTACTGCGGCGCGGGGGGCGCTGTGGGTGCGCTGGGCTGCGGGGCTGCGCTGGGCGGAGCAGTGCCGGTGGCGGTTGCGCTGGGCGTCGGCGGAGCATCTGGTGGACTGGCGGGAGGATCCGCGTGGGCGACCAGGGTCGTCGCGAGGAGAACTGCTGCGGTGAGGCCGGCCAGATGGGGCTGCATGGGGGCGGAGCCTTCCAGTCTGCACCGGGTCCGGCAAGGGGGTGTTTCGTCGAGGGCACCGAGCCGCTTGACGCCGGCTCGGAGCTACCGATAACCCGGGGCGGCATGACCGGTTTCGCCCAGGCAGTCGCCCACCTCGCGGCCACGCAGCTTCTCAGGGGGATCTCGCGGTGGAACCGGCGGTAGTCCTCGCGCCGGGGACGGAGCGCAACGCGCTGGCCGCCCGCTTCGCCGAGGTGATTCGGGCGAATGTGCAGGCGTCCGCTCGCAAGCGCGACGCCTTCGAAGAGCTCCAGGGTTCCGTCTTCATCGTCGTCAATGACCCTCCCTCACCCCCGGACCTCCCTCGAGCGTCGGTGGCGCCAGGATGGGGCGGAGCGCTGACCCTGCGTTTCGACCTGGGGCAGCTGGCGATTCACGACGGCCTGGTTGGCGTGCCTGTAATCACGTTCCGCGGGGCTCCTCGGCTGATCGAGGGCTTGCCCGAGCTGCGCCCGACCCTTGCAGGCAGGGCCGTTCAGGGGAGCGTGGCGAGCTTGTCCGCGCTGCGCTGGGTGCGCAGGCAGAGCGAAGACGCGCTGAAGGTCTACGGCCTCGGCCGCCACCCCCGCCTGACGCTGGGGGTGCTGCGCGTTCTCTCGCGGCATCGCTGGTAGCAGTCGGAGTTCTGGGCCATGGTAGGCTCGTCGGGGGCGCGATTTAGGCGATGATGTAGGTGAGCTGACGGTGCGATTCCGACTTCGGTTTTTGTTGCAGGAGATCGATCTGTCGCCCGGCGTCACCGTCCTGGGTCGCAGTCCGACGTGTCACGTGACCCTCGATGACCCGTTGGTGAGCCGAGAGCACGCTCAGCTCACCGTGCGAGGTCATCGCGTGACGGTGGAGGACCTGGGATCGCGCAACGGTACCTTGGTCAATGGCGAGAAGCTGACCGGAGTGCATGAGCTGCGGGACGGCGATCGAGTGCGCCTGGGTACGCAGGAACTCGTCTTCTACCACCTGGACGACTCTGAGCGCGGAACGGGGCGCGCAACTGGATTCATGACGCGCTGCGCGGCGTGCGGGGTTCCCTACCCCGCGGAAGCAGGCACCTGCCCGAACTGCGGAAGCGATCACCGAGTCGAAGACGACACGGTCAGCGGCGTGGTCGGAGCAGGCGATCAGAACTGGACGCTGCAGCTGTTGATCGAGGTCCTGCAGCGGGCGGAGGCCGTGAATCGCTCGGAGGACATCGAGCGATTGCTGGAGCGCGCTCGCGCGAACATCGAGGGGCGGCTCGCGGCCCACCATCACGTGGCTCCGGAGCACCTCGACGCGGTGGCCCTGAGCGCTTCGCGCTTGGCTTGCAGGCTCGCCGAATCGCGCTGGGCGCGCTGGGCGCTGGATGTGTTCGCTGCCGCGAACCGATTGCCTCCCGAGACGGTCAGCAGCGAGCTGGCGTCGTTGCCGTCCGAGTCCCTGGGCGAGCTCAAGGCATCGCTCGATCGTATCCTTGCGGAAGTAACGGAGGGGAGCGCGGAGCGGCGCCAGGCGTTGTCGCGCCTGGCCGCCGGCCTGGGCGAATGAAGTACCGGCTACGCTACCTCCAACACGACTTCGAGCTTAGCCTTGGGCAGTTCGTGATTGGGCGCGCCGCAGAGTGCCAGCTTTCTCTGGACGACCCGCTGGTGTCCAGGCGCCATGCCTTGCTGGCGGTGGGCGAGGCCGACGTCAGTATCGAGGATCTAGGCAGCCGGAATGGCGTGCTGGTGAATGGGGACGCGTTGGTTGGCAACCTGGTGCTGAAGCACGGCGATCGCATTCAGATCGGGAGCCAGCAGATGCTGCTGCTCCGAGCACGAGACGACCGCGCCCAGACCCAGATGCGGATGGAGGCAGCGACCACCGCGGACGCGGTGGGGCTACTGGGAAACCTCGCAGACAAGGCGTTTGCGCTCGGCCGTGGCGCGGAAGCCGAGCGCATCCTCAGCGGTTATCTGGACGGCGTTTCCAGTGACCTTCAGGGTGGACTCGAGGTGAGCGACCGCACCGTTGACCAGGCCGCGGAGTACGCCTCGCGCCTCGCGCTGGCGACTGGCAAGGGGCGCTGGGTCGACTACATCATCACGCTGTACGCGAAGCTCAATCGCCCCTGTCCCGCGGCCGTGGTCGATGGGCTCTATTCGGGCCTGCGCAAGGTCGACACCGTCGACCGCGCCCGGCTCCGCGACTACGTCGCAGCGTTGAAGAAGCGTGCGAACAGCCTCGGCCCCAACGAGCGCTTCCTGCTCAGTCGGCTCGAAGGCCTGGAGCGACTCGCCGCGCTGAAGTGACACCGCGCTGGAGTGACTGAGAGCCGGCGGGGAACGGGCGTTCGCCCGGCAATGGGCGCCTTCCAGCTTCGAGTCCCCGCTCCTTGCCCGATCGCCCGGGTGCGGGGGAGTTCTCGACGTGGCGAGTTGGCATAGGTACCCTGATCGGAGTGTCTTCGGAGTCTGACAACGGTCGGCGAACCGAGCCACGGATGGCCGTGAGTTCCTCGCGAGGGCCGATCCTGGCCTGGGTGAGGTATCGCGGCCGCGATCTGAAGCTCACCGGATTCGAGACCGTGATCGGGCGATCGGCGAGCTGTCAGATCGTGCTCGACGACGGCCTGGTATCGAGGCGTCACGCACAGATCACCCTCGAGGATGATAGGGTCGTCCTCCACGACCTGGGGAGCGTCAACGGAGTATATCTCAACGGCGTGCGCCTCGAGGGTTCCAAGGAGGTCAGCGATGGCGACCGCATCCTGATCGGCAAGCAGGAGCTGATGGTGCGGACCGCGCGCGCCGGGGGGATGAATAGCGTCACCCTGGCGGAGCACCGAGATCGCTCCGCAGCGGAAACGCTCACCGGGCTCGAGCCCGCGCCGTTCACCACGGTACCCGCGGCCGCCGGCGAACCCTCCGGGGATACCGAGGCGACGCGCAAAGGCGACGCGTTCGATCTGCTGGGCGGCGTCGCCGACAAGGTGTTGGCGATGGGGCGAGGAGCCGAAGCCGAACGGATCCTCTCGAACTACCTGCGCAACCTGCTGGCGTCCCAGCGCCGGGGAGGCGCCGAGATCCAGCCCGCGGTGCTCGACAAGGCGACCTCCTACTCGATCAAGTTGGCGCGGGCCACCGGCAAAGGAAGCTGGGTCGACTACGCCATCGAGCTCAATCAGCTGTGCAAGAAGCCGCTGCCTGGAGTGATCGTCGAAGAGCTGTACCAGTTCGTGCGGCAGGTCGATGTCGACCTGAAGCGGCTGCGTGAGTACGTCGCGGTGCTGAAGGCCACGGAGCAGAGCATGGGCCCGGCCGAGCGATTCATCGTTCAGCGCATCGAGGGCCTCGAGCGGCTCGTTGCCTCGCGGTAACACGCGGTCGGAGGCGAGCTAGCGACGACGCTTGTCGTGGCGAGCCAGCGTGAGTTCTGCTGCTTCACGAATGCGAGCACGCAGCTCCGGATCGTCGACTGCCGCCAGGTGCGCGACGAGCTCACCAGGGAGCGTCGCGCGGGGCATCTTGGGCTCTGCCTTGGTGCGCTTCTGCCTGCGGTTGGGCGCTGCGCCGCCCATCTCGACGACGCGAAACCGCAGCTGCCTGGCGGGCACGCCGGCCTGGTTGAGCCGCGCGAGGATCGTCTCGCTCAGCAGCGCCAGCTCCTGAGCCCAGACCGGAGACGCCACCTTCACCGTCAGCACGTCTGCCTTCAGCCAACCTGCCTCGCTGCGGGCGGCTACTCTTGGCCCGACGACCTCCCTCCAGAGGCGGCGCAAGCGACCCGCGGGGTGCGCTTCCTCCACGCCTTTCAGCAGGCTGGCGAGCTTGGACGGGGCGAGGCGTTCCATGGCTGCGTTCGAGGTCGGTTTCGGGGGGGAGCAGGGGGACAGGGCTGCGCGTCGGGCCGCGACCACCGAGCGCGGCTTGGTGGGACACGCCCCTGACTCTCGAAGACTAGCTCGCGGCGCTGTCGAAGACGACGCCAGGCGGTGTATGGATGTAGCATTGAATGCTCGTGCCTCGGGCTCAGCCCTTTCCATTCGAAGCCGTACGGGATCTGATCGGGATCCTGCGAGCGATGTACGCAGCGGAACGCGCCGGGCGGCATGACGTCCAGCGCTTGCGGCGCATCCGCTCCGTCGCGGAGCGTCTACACCTCGCCCAGGAGTTGGCGCTGGAGCACGACCCCGAGACGCTGGGCCACGCTGCGGCGTGGCGTCACGCGGAGCGAGCGACTCAGGAGCTTGGCGAGCTGATCGACCTCACGACGCCCCTGGAGCCGACGCTGGAGGCCGCGTCACGTCGCGTGACCGACGTTGGACATCGCGACGCTCGTCGGGTGGGCTTGAAGGCGCGTCGTTCC
>JAGQIY010001364.1 GCA_020430865.1 Myxococcales bacterium | reverse complement strand
TCGGACGCGGCCCCGTCCTCAACCAACTCCGGGATTGTTTGGTCCCTGGTGCACTCGTCGTCTTGGACGATGCGGTGCGTGATCACGAACAAGAGGTGTTCGCAGCTTGGCACAAGCATGGCGATGCCGAGGTCATCGGATACCTTCCAGTTGGCAATGGTCTGGCACTCGCGCACGTCTAGTCGCCCCTGACCGGCCTTCGCCAAGGTACTGACGGCGGCACCGCGACTATGAACGTTGGCTTGCGAAACCGACTCGTGGCTTTGCTTCCCAAGGGGAAGTTTGGACGAAGTGTCGCGTTGGTTGCAGGGGGCACCGCGCTCGGTCAGGTCGTCAGCATCATTGTCTCACCATTGCTCACCCGGCTTTTCTCGCCGGACGAGTTCGGTATCGTCGCGGTCTACACTTCGCTGGTTGGAATAGTGGCGGTAGTTGCAACGCTTTCGTTCCACTCGGCAATTCCGCTCGCCGATGAGGACCAAGTTGCCGCAGACGTCATGTTCCTAGCAGTGCTCTGCGCAATAGGGGCATCCGTCTTGGCTCTCGTGCTCGCCCTTTTGTTCCGTCAGCGCATCGCCGTGCTACTTGGAGAGCCACGCCTTGCACCGCTCTTGCCGCTCGTTCCGCTGGGAGTGCTCGGCGCTACGCTCTACGAGACGCTCTCCCAATGGGCAGTCCGCAAGAAGAATTTCGGCAGCTTGGGTAAGACCACCGTGGCCAAGGGAGTCCTCCAAGCTGGCGCGCAGTTGACGGCGGGTGCGTTAGGTAGCGGCGCGCTCGGGCTGCTTGTGGGCCGACTCATCGGAGTGTGGTCTGGCACACTTCGCCTGGCGCGCGACGCAATGCAGACGGACGCAACTGCAATTCGCGGCGTACGGTTGCACCGGCTCCGAGCCGCCATCTCGCGTTTTTGGCGATTTCCCGCGTATACCCTACCGGCGGCAGCCTTCAATGCAATAAGCGCAAATACCCCGGCGCTGCTGTTGTCCTTCTTTTTCGGAAGTGCTGTCACAGGTATGTATGCACTCGCGCTACGGGTCCTGGGGCTACCCTTCGCCGTTGTCGGAACGTCCGTCGAGAAAGTGTTCTATTCGGCAGCGGTGGATGCAAAGCGGGCCGGCACGCTGGGTGAGACGACGCTGAACGTCTTCGAGAAGTTGCTGGCAATGACGCTTCCGATGACACTGCTAATCGCAGTCGCCGCCCCGGAGGGGTTCGCAGTCTTGTTCGGAGACAAGTGGCGAACCGCCGGTGTCTACATGCAATGGATGTGTTTGCGTACCGGGTTGACGCTCGTGGTATTCCCGCTGATGCCGTTGTTGAACGTGCTGAACCGTCAACACGCGGGAACGGCATTTCAGGCCGTAAACATGATCGCAAGGTTTGGCTCGTTCGCGGTCGGTGGCATCGCGGGAAGCGCATTGTTGGCGATTGCGCTGCAGGGCGCTGCAACCGGCGTGTGTTGGCTGGGGCTCTTGCTGTACATGCTTGCTATCAGCGGGACCAAGCCAGCGAGGGTGGCAGGTATCATCGGCCGCAAACTGGCTCAGTCGAGCCTCTATGTCGGAGCGCCTTTGGCGGCGAAGCTGCTGGGATCGCACCAGCTAGTCGTCGCGGGCGTCGCCGGCATCTGTGGGCTCGTGTTCCTGGCGAAGCTCCGGCGATCCGGGGTGTTGGGCGAACTGCCTGCCAGCAAGTTGAACTGACCTGCCATCGCCCGGACTCATGGTCACTCGACGATTGCCGACCAATTCCTGCTCACGCGTCGTCCCGCGCG
>JAGQIY010001363.1 GCA_020430865.1 Myxococcales bacterium | reverse complement strand
TCCGCTAGGAATATTGGGTCAACCACGTAGGCGGTGGGTACGCTCTCGCCCTTGAACTGAACCGCCGCATCAAGCAGACGGTCGCGATTCTCGCGAGGTACGCCGTGATGGGCGCGGTCCAGAAGATGATCGCGATCATGCTCGGCTTCGCTTCACAAGACGGCGGTCATGAAGCGGCTACTTTGCTTGACCGGACGGGCCCCCGAGAGAGTCATCGGACGGTCCTCCTTACGCTCCACGTTGGGAGGACAGCAGGTAGTCGCAGGCTTCCTTCCAGCTGCCGTACACCAGCCCGCCGCGGCGCGCGGAAAGTTCCGTCACACTCCATGTGCTGCCGTCGAGGCTCGGACGGATCTCCCGAGGTTCTCCGGATGCAGTGACTACGACTGGATCGGTGTCCGCTGCTTCGATTGCCGCGAGGATCCCGTTCGCCTCCAGGTAGTCGACGACGTCTTGGCACGATTCGAGATCCGTGTAGGCGAAGTCCGTGCCCCGCCGGCCGGCACGTACCTCGATGAAGCAGCTCTGGAAGTCGATCTCGAAAGCCGTGTCGAGGTGGCTCCAGTCGTCTTCTTCGCCCAAGCGCTCGTTCACGCGCAGCCGGAACTGCCAGAGCTCGTTCCCTCGGGGCTTCGGCAAGTCCATGATCCAAACCCCACCACTGGCGAACGTCGCACGAGTTGTACTGAACAACGTCGTGGCGTTGAAGCCATCACACCAGAAGCCCGCGTGTGCTTCCTCTAGGTGGCCGCACAGGTAGAACTCCAGGGTCTCGAAGAATTCCGTTCGGTTCACTTCGACTCCTGCCGGGTGTCAAAGGTCATCTCGTGAAAGCAAAGGTGCCAGTCGTGGAACTCGAGCTGAATTGCTCCGAACGCCGGTTGGCCCTGCGAGCGAGTCACGTTCAGCGAAGTCGCTTCGAGGAGATCCGCGAGGCAGTCCGAGTTGCGTCCGTTTCGGAACAGCAGCGCGCGCGACTTTTCTTCGCTGGTCACGCGGAGGACCAAATCGAACGCGCCCGCTCCACTCCGCGACACCTCAAAAGAGTCCACCCGGCAACGTTTGAGCGTAAGCTCGGTGCGAGGTTCTTGCATGCCAGGCGTGAGTCTGAGAGGGGTGTGGAGGTCGGTCGCTCGAAGTCTGCTAGCAGCTGGGGTGCTCGCGCAAGGGCCGCGGTTGCGTGACGAAGACCTCGCTCAGGCGGAGCGGCTGCTCGGGTGTGCGCTGCCCGCCAGTGTACGAGCGCTGCACGAAGTGATCGGCAACGGAAGCGGAGTGATCCTCTCCCCCTGATCACCGGCGAGGAGGCGATGGTGTGCGGATGAGCTGGAAGCCCCCTTTGCTGACACTCGAGAACGCGGAGTCGAGCTGGCCTCCACGTTAGAGCAGGTGCCGTGCGGAAAATTGGCCTGGTTCGCGCTGGCTGCTCAGTCCCTCGAGAGCTGGCTCGGTCGCTATCATCGAGGCGCGGACCTTCTGCGCGCCGAGTACGCGGCGTCCCGAGCCGTGCGGGTGAGGGGCGAGCCTTGTGCCACCTCTCTTCCTGTTGCGAGCCAAAATCTCTCTGGTGGCGTTGCCGTCTTCGTCGAAAGGCCGTGGTACGAGAGATTCAGTTGGCCGAACCAGACCCGATCCGTTTGGCCGAACCAGCGGCGATCAGGATCCTCAAAAATCACCTCGTGCCGGTCTTCGGCGAAAAGCGCCTCGCGGCTATCACGGTGCAGGACATCGACCGCTACAAGGCGACCAAGAGACTGCAAAAGCACCAATTCGGGGTGGGGTACGCTCCGCTCGGAGCCGTGCTTGCGCTTGGCGATCCTCACCCAGCTCATCACCGGGATCCGCTTCGGCGAGCTGCGCGCCTTGCGGAAAGAGGATCTCGACCTCCACGCGCCGGGGCTCCACATCCGTCGCTCGCAGACGCGTCGCACCATCTCGACCCCAAAGAACGGCAAGGCGCGCTTCCAGGTGCTACCCCGCGGACTCGCGGACGAGCTCAAGGTCTGGATGATGAAGACCTCGGGACAGCTGCTCTTTCCGTCGGAGCGTGGCCTCCCGCTGCCGAACAACACGCTCAACAGGGCGTATACCAAGCTCGCTGAGGAAGCCGGCGTACGCCGCATTACGAGCCACGGAGCGCGCCACACCTCCGGGTCGAGCTACGCGGTGATGGGAGCGGGCCAGAAGATGATCGCGACGATGCTCGGCCATGCCGATACGTCAGCTACGGAGCGCTACACCCACGTGCAGGTTGACGCGACGCGGGGGTTGGTGGAGGCGCGGTGGGAGAAGCTTGGACGACGGCCTTGACCCTGGTCGCGTGAGGGCTGAGCCTCGGGGGATGGTGGATGAGCGTCACGTTGCACCCGGTGTAGATGATCTCGGGTTGTTGCCCTTAGAAACGGCAATACTGCGCAACTTCCTGCGGTCGTGGGACGAACACGCCTATCCCGTTTTGTTC
>JAGQIY010001362.1 GCA_020430865.1 Myxococcales bacterium | reverse complement strand
GTGCGCGTCATCGACGCGAACGTCCTCCCGGGCGACGGGCCGCCGTACATGCTCTTCGAGTACGTCGACGGCGAGGACGTTGGCGACCTGATCCACGACGCCCGGTTCGCGCCGGAGGACGCGCTGGTTCTCCTGCGCCAGGTGGCCGAGGGCCTCATCCACCTCCACCGCGAGGGCGTCTACCACTGCGACATCAAGCCCCACAACCTGCTGTGGACGGTTCGGGGCGCCAAGATCATCGACTTCAACGTCTCGGTCCGGACGGAGGACAACGGCCATGGAGGCGGCTCGCGCCGCTACCTCCCGCCAGACCTCGACCTGGCCGAGCTGCCGTCGCCGAGCGAGCTGGTCGACCGCGACCTCTACGCGCTGGGCCTCACGGTCTACGAGGCGCTGACCGGCATCTATCCCTGGAAGGCGACCTCGCCGCCACCGGCCACCCCCGCGCCAGACCCGCGAGAGATGCCCGGCCTCTCCGACCTGGCACCCGAGCTCACCGCCGTGGTGCTCAAGGCCATCGCACCCAAGCGGGCGGACCGATTCGCATCGGCCTCGGCGCTCCTCGAGGCGCTGGAAGACGTCACCCGTGCCCGTCGTGAACCAACCGCCGAGAGCTCCGACTCCCTGCTCGTGCCCGAGCTGGGCGGGACGCTGCCGCCCAACACGAACCCCTTCGTGAACTACCTGCTCACGCTCTATAGCCAGAGCCCGCAGACCAACGCCGGCACGCGCGGCCTCGATGACCTCGGACGCCGAACCTACGTCCCGACGCTGCTCGACGATGGCCTGATGCCCGACGTCATCGCGGGCAAGTTCAAGCTGGTGCTTATCACCGGCAACGCGGGCGACGGCAAGACTGCGTTCTTGCAGCAGCTCGAGGCGCAGGCGGGAGAGCAGGCGCAGCTCGTGTCGAGCGAGGCGCTCCTCAACGGCAGGCGCTTCAAGACCGTCCAGCGGACCTTCCTCACCAACTACGACGGCTCTCAGGACGAAGACACGCGCGGCAACGACGAGGTGCTGCGGGAGTTCTTCGCCCCCTTCAAGGGCAATGATCCCGCGGCCTGGCCCGACGTCGAGACGCGCCTCGTCGCGATCAACGAAGGCCGCCTCGTCGACTTCCTGCAGACCGAACGGGTGGCCTTCCCCGCGCTCCTTCGCATCGTCGAAGAGGGCCTCCTCACCGGCGGAGACGCGCACGGCGTCGCGGTCGTGAACCTGAACCTCCGCAGCGTGGTCGCCCATCGCGACGCCGCGGATGACTCGATCCTCGAGCGGCAGACGCGTCTGCTGACCCACCCGAAGTTCTGGGGCGCCTGCCAGAGCTGCGACCTCAAGGACCGCTGCTACGCCCTCCACAACGCGCAGACCTTCCAGGACCGGACGGCGGGGCCGCAGGTGCTCGAGCGCCTCAAGACGCTCTACACGCTGACCCACCTTCGAGGTCGCCTGCACATCACGCTGCGGGACCTTCGCTCTGCGCTCGCGTTCATGCTGACGTCCGCGCGCGACTGCGCCGAGATCCACAAGCTCTACGCCGAGGGCCGTCGCGACGAGATCGCCGCGGGCTTCTACTTCAACTCGTGGATGGGCGCCGAGTCGGCCACCGTCGACCGGCTGCTCACGCTGCTGCAAGACATGGACGTCGGCGCAGCGAGCGACCCTCGGCTCGATCGCAGCCTCGACTTCGTGAGCCCGGCCCAGGACCGCAGTCGCTTCGGCTTCGCCGACCGCGGGCGCTACGACCACGACGTGTTGCGGGCTCTGTACGAGAACCTCCCGCGCGACTTCTCGGGAAAGCCGACCCCGCACCGCACGGAGACCCACCGCCGCTACGTCGCCATGGCTCGTCGACGTGCGTTCTTCGAGCGCCGCGACGGCGGCTGGCGGGCGATGCTGCCGTACCGCTCCGGCGACCGAATGCTGAAGATGGTGCGCCGCGAGGCGATGCCCGAGCTGGCGCTCCCCGAGGTGCTCCAGGCCATCAACCGCGGCGAAGGGCTCCTCGATCCGACGCGCCTCGGGGGCAGCCTCGCGCTGCAGGTTCGCCAGGTCGAGCGTGGCACGATTCGGTCCTACCGACTCTACGACGCGGACCGGTTCCAGCTCAGCATCCGCGACGGGGCCAGCCGAGCCCGCTTCGTCGAGCACATGCCCGACGCCCTCGTGTTGAGCTTCGACGACCAGGGCAACGAGGCCGAGCTCGTCATCAACCTCGACGTATTCGAGATGCTCGAGCGCCTCAATCACGGCTATCGGCCGAGCCTCGAGGAGGAGCAGGGCTACTACCTGAGCCTCGCGGTCTTCAAGAACGTCCTCGGTTCGGCGCCCTACCAAGAGGTGCTGCTGACGACCACGGGCCACGACTTCTACCGCGTCGAGCGCCACCAGGATGGGCGCCTCGAGATGGCACACCTGCCGGCTCAAGCACCCGCTGTGCTCTTGGACGCCGCGGCAGACCTAGCTCCGGAGGTGCGCTGATGGGCCTGTCGAGCAAGGACCGCGCGTTCAACACCAAGAAGGTGTCCTACCTCGACTTCAAGCAGCTCGAGATGGACCGTGTGCTGACGGCGCTCTTCGCCCGCCTCGCGCACAACGGCTTCCCGAGTCGGCTCAAGCGCCGGTTCGAGCTCTCGGTCGAGGCCTTCGTCGACGAGTTCCTGGAGCACCCGGAGTGGTTCACCGGCTTCGCCCAGCACCGTGAGATCCTCGAGCGCTGGGTCGAGACCCACCTGATGGACGTGGTGAACCGGGGGAAGTCGGGCCAGGCCGTCGCGGCCCCTCGTCCGCTGCACGGGTTCACCTACCGCTTCCGCAACCCGAAGCACTCGCGCGACTACGGCGCTGCGCAGCACCTCTACGAGACGCTGTACCACGCGCGAAAGGGCGCCGGTCAGGCGGCGATCGAGCAGCTCAACCGGTTCTTCTTCCAGGGCCACGACAAAGTCACCGGTCGCACCGATGGCGCCGCCGTGCTCGACGTCGAGACCCAGGCGCTCCTGCGCCTCACCGAGCAGGTGGAGGACGCACCCGACACTCGCAGCGGCCGCGACAGCTTCACCCCGATGTGCATCGGCGCCGCGGACCTGCTGGCCGAGGACATCAAGCGCCTGCTCTTCTACGAGCGGCACATCCCGCGCTCGGTGATGGTCGACTACCTGAAGGTGCTCCTCGCCTTCCACCTCGCGCTCTACCACCTGCGCCTGTTCAAACTCCTCCCGGCCCAGGTGAAGCGGCGAGGCGCCGACCCCATCTGTGCGCCGAGCGCCTGCCCGATGGACCCGCGCAGCGCCGACAACCCGCACGGTGACTGCCCCTACCGCGTCGGCGTCTTCGTCGACGTGGCAGGTCAGCCCGAGACGCCAGCGGCCCGGCTCGCTGTGCGGAGCGCCGACGTCCACTACCGTCGCATCCCCTCGTTCGTGAAGGCCTACTTCACCTTCAAGAAGCTCGACGAGTTCGGCGAGTCGCTGGTGAAGACGGGCAAGCTGCATCGCCCCAAGGGCGAGGAGCTCGGCGTAGCCGACGTCCTGCAGCTCCTCGAGCCGCTGCACAAGGACGAGCGTGCCAAGTTCTTCGGCGCCCGCGTCTACGCGCTGGTTCAGGACTCGGCCGGCAACACCGAGACGGACCTCGACCCCGAGCTGAAGGCGGTCCTCGATCTCAAGCTGTCGGAGTTCGAGACGTACATCGAGATGCTCGTGGCGCTTCGCGGGAAGTTCCACCGCCAGTACATCACCGAGTGCATCGACTCGCTGCTGATGAAGAACCGTCCGGGGGCCCTCATCACCCAGGGGCGGACGAAGGGCGCTCCGCGGCGCTTCGTGCTCGACAGCCGGCTGCTCGAGGTGCTGCTCCAGATCGCGGTGCTCCGGCAGGACACCCCGAGCGGCCCCTTCTACACGGGCGAGCTGCGCATCGAAGCCCTGCTCACCTGGTTGCGGGAGCGCTACGGCCTGCACATCGACCGCCTGCCGCGAGGAGACGGCTTTGGCGCTCCAAGCATCGAGGACCGGGCCGCGCTGCGCGAGAACACGGCTGCCTTCACTGCGCGCCTGCGAGAGGTGGGCTTCTACCGTGACCTCTCGGACGCGTACGTCTCGCAGACGGTGACGCCGCGCTACCGCATCGAGCCCCCGACGGGCGGCAACGGGGGAACGCCATGAGCCAGGGACTTCGCACAATCCAGCCTCACGACCTGGCGGCGGAGCTCGAAGCCGAGCTCTTCCCCCGACTCGCAGACCTGCTCCGCTCACGTGGTCGCGGTCACTGCATGCGCCTCACCGATCTCGACCGCGACCTGATGGTGCGGTTGTGCGGACGGCTCCGCGCTGAGGTGCCCGAGTCCCAGGTCGTCATTCTCGGCAACGGGCACAGCACCACCCCGCCGACGCTGACGGTCACCTCGACGAAGCTCGTCGAGCTGCGCAATCCCCTCCCGGATGGCGCGCTGCGGGCACCGCTCCTCGTGTTCATCCCGAACGACCTCCGCGCCGCGGCGGAAGACAGCTTCGGTATCGCGACCTTCGAGGACGTCCCGGTGGGCGATGTCTACGCCCGGCTCCGCGCGCGCCTGATCAGCGAGCTGCCGGCGGCGATCCGCGGCGCCGTCGCCGAGAGTCTGCGCAGGCTCGAGGGGGAGACCGCGTGGCCCTTCGCCGATCCGTTGTCGGTCGTGCGCTTCCTGCTGAGCGCGAAGCTGAACGACGGAGACCCCGAGGCCGTGGGGGCCGGCCTGTTCGAGCTCGCACTCGTCCCCGACTTCGAGCTGCTGAGCGACCCGACGAAGGCGCCCGCTCGCATCGCCCGCAATCGCGACGCCGTGCGCACGCTGACGTGGTCGGCTCGCTCGGAGCGGGGGCGCGTGCTCGAGCTGGGACTGAAGAAGGGCGCGTTCCAGGCGCAGCTGGGCGAGTTCCTCACGGACGCCGGCGTCGAGGACCCGCGCGAGTGGACGCGCCGAATCGTCCTGGACCGGGCCTGCTGGAAGTTCGCCTTCCATCGGTGGGAGTTCGAAGAGAACACCGACGAGCAGGGCCACGTGTTCATCGGCGACGTCGTCGCGGAGCTTCCGACCGTTGGCGACGAGCCGTCCGACGCGAAGCTCCAGGAGCTGAAGGCCGACGAGAAGATCCTCGTCGTCGGCAAGGGAGGGCTCCGGAAGTTCAACGTGGGGTTCCGGGTCGATCCTCATCCCTCCCGCGTGGAGGGGCTGGCCAAGTTCGTCGCGCAGGTCATCTCCAAGGAGACCGGTCCGGTCGGGCTCGTGCGCAGCAAGAAGGCTTGGACCTCGTCTCGGCTCACGGCGACCATCGACCTCAACAACCTGCACAAGGTCGACTGGGAGGAAGGCTGGCACTTCGTCCGAGTGCTGGCGCAGACCGAAGATGGCGAGCTCATTCCCCTGGTCGACGATGCCGGCCACCCGCTCCCGTGGGCCGTCGACGATGCCGACGCGACGGTTCCGCGGCCGAACGAGAGTGATCTCTTCTACGTGGTCACGGAGGTGGACGAGCCGCCTCCCCCTCCGCAGCGCGCGGTGCAGAACGACGAGAGCCTCGAACACGCACGGCTTCGGCTGCAGTTCAGCGCCGTCGTCGATGGCCGCGACCCCACGACGATCGCGCCTCAGAGTGTCGCCTGGGCCGAGCGCCGCCGCGGCCAAGGCGCAGGCTCGGAGATGCTCGAGGTTCAGTTCGGCCGTGACGGGACGGTGCATGTTCCCGTGTCACGGGCGCTGAAGGGCCTCGAGCAATCGATCCTCGCCGCGCCGACCGGCCCGGTGGCTTGGCGCATCGCCGTGCGGATGGGACAGCCCGACAAGCCGACGGTGGAGGAAGCGCGCTGGCCGGCGACCGATGAGTGCCGCGACTTCCTGGAGACCCGCACGGCCTGGTTCGATGCAGTCCGCTCCGGCGCGAGCGAGCTCGTGACGCAGGCTGCCGACTTGCAGGCGCTTCGCCCCTTGGCCGTGGCCTATGCCGATGCCTACCAGGCCTTGATCGCGGCGCTCCTACAGCGCGCCGAGGCGAGCGAGAGCCCCGAGGGCAAGGCGGCGCTGAGCGACCTCTGGCGGATGCTCACCTTGGACACGGTCACCGTGGCCGTGATCGACCACCGCGGGCGCCGTCGCGAAGCAGCCCTCGTAGCTCCGACGCATCCACTCCGCGTGCTCTGGTTCGCAGCGTGGGCAGAGACCGGAACGCAGTGGCTCGAGGCGGCGCGCAAGGGCCCAGCCGAGTTCGTGGTCGCGACGCGCGATGCGCTCCTGAAGCAGCTGGCTCCGGTGGGCCATCCGCCCGTGCTCGCCACGCCCGGCGGCCAGTCGGTCAGCGGGCGCCTCATGACGCCGATCGACAACCTGTCTCCCCACTGGACGCTCTACGCGCCGGCGCACGAGCCTGATCCACGTGGGCTGCTCGGCGAGGTGTGTACTGCATTCGGTCTGCCCGAGCCGGCCATCGGCGGCGCCGCAATCGATGGCGAAGCCCTCGCGGCCCGCGTGCAGCGGTACCTGGTTCAGCACCCCTACATCACCACGCTGGTCATCAACGCGTTCAACCCCGGACGCGCCGGCGTGCTCGCCGACATGTTGCTCGGCCTTCAGCGCCAGCCCGTGTTCGAGGACATTCGCTACGACGTGCGTCTCTTCGTCCCCGATGCGGATGCACCTGGCGTGGGCGAAGGCTTGGCCGAGCTCCTCTCCCCCTCGGGCAGCCAGAGCGGTCGTGAGGCCGATGCGTTCGCCACGCCTGGTGGCGACCACCTCCATCCGAAGCTCGCTCTCGGGGTGCGCAGTACTTCGGACTTCCGCGCCAACCCCGAACGCTTCGCGGCCCACCTCACGTTCTTGTTCGACCTGTTCCCCGCAGAGGAGGTCGGTGCCACCACCGCCTCCGTGCGTGAGTCCGCGGCTCCGGTCCACGGGCTGTTGCAGGACTACCACGTCGACTACCAGGAGGACGACGCCACCATCGCTTGGCGACGCACTCCGCGGCACGGCGTCGCCTTGCCGCTCCTCGGCTGCGAGGAACTGACCGACCTGCTGTCGACGCTGCCTGCGATCTTGTCCAGTGCGACCTCGGCGGTGGCCACCGGTCAAGCTGGCATCGGCATGCGCCCAGTCATCGGACTCGCACTCGACGCGACCGAGCGCGCCCTGCTGCACCAGGTGCACGAGGTGAGCGACTGGGTGATCACGCTCGACCGCAACATGGGCATCGAGTTCTTCGACCACGGCGGCAGGCGCGACCGACCGGACTACCTGATCGACCACTCGCCGGATGTCGGGGCCTCGCTCGGCCATCGCCTGACGATCACCTCGCGCTCCGTCGCTGAGCTCGAGGCGATGCTCATGCCGGTTCTCGAGGATTACGGCCTCCCGGCCGACGGCCGCCACGCCGTCGCGGTGCTCGACCAGCTGCGTTCCCTTTCGGGGAGGCTCGCGCTGAAGCTCATCTCCGCGCCCTCGCAGCGCGCCGAGGCACTCGGGCTCGCGCTGTCGCGCATGTACCTCGAGCACCAGGGCGCCTTCCTGAGCCAGATCGCAGTGCCGCTCGATGCTCACCTCGAGCTCTATCGAGCACTGAAGCAGGTCGCTGACGAGCTCGGAAACGACGTCAGCTTCAAGCGAACCGACCTCGGCCTCTTCGACCTCAACGCCGCCGAGCGGACCATCACGTGCCGCCTGGTCGAGGTGAAGTGCTACACGGCCGTCGGAGACCTCGCAGCCTACGCCGCTCTGAAGGACCGCATCGCGGCTCAGGTCGCGCAGAGTCAGGAGGTCCTGTCGACGCACTTCGATCCGCATCGCGCGCCGACGGACCGGGCGGACCGGCTCGTGAAGACGCGCGAGCTCGTCGCACTGCTCGAGTTCTACCTCGACCGAGGCGTGCGCTACGGAATCATGGATGAGCGAGCGGCCGAGGAGGCTCGGTTCCTGCTGCGCTCACTCGAGGACGGCTACCGCCTCGTGTTCACCCGAAGCGCTCTCGTCTTCGACTTCGAGAAGGACGGCAGCGAGGTCGAGCACGAGCATGGCATCGAGTTCCACCGCGTCGGCGCGAGCCTCATCCGCGAGCTCGTCGACGCGGCCGCTCCGACGCCCGAGGAGAAGGCCGCCAGCGTCGAGGCCCTCGAGCCCGAGGCTCCGGCCGCCGAGCGCAGTGAGGCCGAGCTCGTTCGCCGTCGTCGTCGCGCACCCAGCATTCCGGCCCTTGAGGCAGCAGCGTTCCTCGGCGGAAGCCGCGAGCGCACCGTGTCGTGGGAGGAGCTGGTCACCTCGCGCGGGCGCGATCAGACCGCGGTGTCGCGGTCCGCACAGCCCTACCGTGACGCTGCGGAAACGCCCGCTCCCGGCTCGTCGATGTCCGGTCGCGTGAGCGAGGCTCGACCCGAACCCGAGAAGGCCGAGCCGCCCAAGGCCGAGCCGCCGCCTGAGGCGGCCGTCGTGGCCCCTGTGGCGCCCAACGAGGCCACTGCCGACCCGACCCCGGTCGAGCCCGCCGACAGCCCTGTGCCCCCGCCTGAAAGCCCAAACGCGACCGGCGCAGAGTCACGACCGGCAGAGGCCGCTCATCACTCGCCAAACGACGAGGTGCCGGCCCCGGGGCCGGCGGAGGGCGGCGACGGTCCGCCCTACGACATCATGCTCGGCGTGACCGGCGAGTCGCCGCAGTACGGCATCCTCGGAGAGGTCTCGGGACGCACCATCGCGCTCGACCTCAACCACACCCACACGATCAGCCTCTTCGGCGTGCAAGGCGGTGGCAAGAGCTACACCTTGGGCACCGTCGCCGAGATGGCCTCGCTGCCGATCGAGGGCATCAACCGCCTTCCGCAGCCCCTCGCGACGGTCATCTTCCACTACAGCCCGACCATGGACTACGCGCCGGAGTTCACCTCTATGGTGGCTCCGAACAGCGACGAGGCGCAGGTCGCCGCGCTCCGCGAGCGCTACGGAGCGGAGCCACGGGCGCTCGAAGATGTCCTGCTGCTCGTGCCCGCCGACAAGCTGGACGAGCGCCGAGACGAGTACCCCGGCATCGAGGTCCGACCGCTGAAGTTCGCCGCCGCGGAGCTGCAGGCCAGCCACTGGCGCTTCCTCATGGGGGCCGTGGGGAACCAGGCCACGTACATCCGCCAGCTCAACCGCATCATGAAGCAGCTGCGGGACGACTTGACCCTCGCGGGCCTCCAGCAGGGCATCGATGCGTCGCGCATGCCCGACCACATCAAGGAGCTCGCACGAGGGCGCCTCGAGCTGGCGGAGGAGTTCATCGATGACGAGACGAATCTCGGCGAGGTGATCCGACCGGGCCGCTTGGTGATCGTCGACCTGCGCGACGAGTTCATGGAGAAGGACCAGGCCCTCGGCCTCTTCGTGGTCCTCCTTCAGCTCTTCGCCGAGGTCACCTACGAGGGCCGCAAGTTCAACAAGCTCGTCGTGTTCGACGAGGCCCACAAGTACATCGAGAGCCCCGACCTCGTCGCCGGGCTCGTCGAGGTCGTCCGCGAGATGCGGCACAAGGGCACGAGCATCATGGTGGCGAGCCAGGACCCGCCCTCGGTGCCCGTGCAGCTGATCGAGCTCTCCAGCCAGATCATCCTCCACAAGTTCAACTCGCCCGCGTGGCTCAAGCACATCCAGAAGGCCAACGCGGCGCTCGGCGGCCTGACGCCCGAGAAGATGGCCCACCTGCGCCCGGGCGAGGCCTTCGTGTGGTCGAGCAAGGCGACCGACGAGGCGTTCAGCAAGGGCGCGATCAAGGTCCGCTGCCGGCCGCGAGCGACGCAGCACGGTGGCGCGACGAAGACGGCGGTGAAGGAATGACGACGGAGACCG
>JAGQIY010001361.1 GCA_020430865.1 Myxococcales bacterium | reverse complement strand
TGTCGGTCCCGATGTTGATGCCGTGCCAGTTCTCGGGCAGCGGTGGATCCGTCCAGTTGAACACGACGCGCGCGTCGATGGGGGCGAGGTTGACGCAGCCATGGCTGCGGGGGATGCCGAAGACGTCGTGCCAGTAGGCGCCGTGGAGCGCGTAGCCAGCAGCGAAATACTGGATCCAAGGCACGTCTCGCAGCTCGAACCCACCCGCGCCACGACGTCGAGTGACGCCGTACTCGGGGTGGCGCCCCTTGTGGATGTTGGCGAGGCGTCGCTGGTCCTCCGACGATAGCTTCGTGCCGTCCTTCTCGGCCTTCTTCAGGCGCGCGATCGTGGCGCGGGTCTCGGCGTCGTACTTGGGACCACTACCGCCACCGGCCTTCTTGCCGCCGGCGACGCTGGAGTTCTCTTCGGAGTCCATGGCCGCAGCGATGTGCTTGCTCTGCAGGCGGAAGACCCCGGTCGGGGTTGCGTTGGTGGTCTTCGGGTCCCCGAAGCGAGGCCGACCGGTGGACACCAGCGTCGCATACCAGGCGCGCTTGCCCTCCCACAGTACCAGCGTCTGTTGCCCCAGGGAAACATCGACCCACTTCTCACCCTTCTCGGCGGCCTCCGGCCACTCCGGGGGCGGCGCGACGATGCCAATGTCGTTGGCCCTGAGCCAGCGGGTCTTGTCCTTCAGCGTCTGGTAGTAACGCTTGCCAGCCTTGATCCGTGCCTTCCCGGTGATGGGGACGATGGCACGCCGGGGCAAGGTGCCCATCTTGCGCACTTCGTCTTTGCCCTTCAGCAGCTGATAGGTGACGGAGTCTCGCTTGACGATGAACGCGAAGGGGACCGGCATGCCCGGAGTCAGCTCGACGCCATGCCAGGGTGAGCCGGTGTCTGGCTTGACCTTGGTGGTCGGGATCAGGCGCATGTCCACGGTGACCGCGAAGCCACGGGTCAGGTCCTCGTCCTTGGCGATGAAGGAATCGACGAAGGACAGGCCCGTCTTGCGCCGCACGCGGTCGGCAAAGATCGCATAGTCAGGCACCTCGAAGCCAGAGACGTTGGGGATCTTCCGACCGTCCTCTAGCCACCAGGGTGGCCCAGGATCGTTCGGATCTCCGCCGAACAGCTCGACGCGAGACAACTCGGTGGACAGCTTGAAGCCCTTCGGGTGCTCCAGGCCTGGAGCCGCAATTCCCCGGGGATCCAACGGGACGTCGTTCGCCCCGAGCTCGACCTTCTGGACCTCCGCGGCGTGCTCGGCGAACCATTTGAGGTGGTCTTCCAAGCCGAACTCGCTGTCAATCTGCTGCTTCTTGCTCGGCACCTTGAGGTACTGGGGTGCTGTCGCGCGGACGAAGCCGTAGGAGTACGGCATCGGTTTGTCCAGGTGAGCGCGACGCTTCGTGGCCTTGACCAACGGGTCGTCGAGGTTGGTCGTCGCGTCCTCGGTGCAGACGTACCCCATCGGGTAGATGTGGTACCAGTCCCCCTTGCACTCACCGACCTTGTCCTTGGTGGGTTCGGGGTCGCGCTTCACTTGCGCGCCGAGGCGGAGGTAGCCGAGGCGGCGGGACTCCTTGTGGGGTCGCGCGTACACGATGGTGGCGATCTGGGTCGCGGCGATCATCGCCGCGTCCTGAGGCGCCTGGGTGTCCAGCTCGCCATGGTCCACGACCATCGTCGAGAGGGAGGCGGGCACGGCGCTGGGGGCTGCCGAGGCGCTCGCCCCGGCGGGCGTCTCGGCGCCTTTCTCCGCGGCGGCCTTGTCCTTGCAGCCGGGGACCAGCGTGAGCGAAGCGATGCAGAGCGTGATGGCCCGTCCAGTCACGCCCCGTGTTTAGCGGCTGTGCGTGTCAGATCAAGCCCCTGCCTCAAATCGACGCTTCCGGCTCAGCCGCTCGGCGGCTCCTCGAAGGGGCTGCTGCTGAACAGCTCACCAGGCAGCTCGCGGCCGTCCACTTCCACGTCCTTGGCCCCCTCGGGTAGCTCAGGCAGCTCATCCAGATCGTAGCCTGGGCCCACCCAGAACACCTCGGGCACCGGTCGGTAGCTGCTGTTGTAGGAGCGCTCCTTGTGGGTGCCTTCGGGCGTGGTGATCTTGACCCAGCTGACCACGTCGTAGCCCTTGTGTCCGCGCTGACGCTTGACGCGCTTGCCCGGCTTGAGCCAGGGCTTGGTGGTGATGCGACGATAGAAGTCGTACGCGCGAGAGACGCCGTACTTGTACTCGACCTTCGGAGCGTCACGCCCCAGCAGTTCGACCTTGAGGTAGCCAGGGCTCGGGATGAACGCGTGGACGATGATGGGCGTGTCGTAGGGGTTGCGCACCTTGAGATCGACTTCCCCGTAGATCACCGTCGCGTCCAGACCCATGGGAGCGTAGCCGCTCGGACGGCTGTGGCTGCGTCGGTCCACGACGTCGAGGGCGCCATAGACGGCCGCCGCGTGGAGCGTGGACGCAACCTGACAGGTCCCCCCGCCGACTCCCGGGGTCAGCTCGTCGTCGAGGATCACCGGCGCCCAGGTGAAGCCCCGAGCCAGCGTCCGATCACCGACGCGATCGTTGAAGCTGAGCGTCTGGCCCGGTGCGATCACGACGCCATTCAGTAGCTCGGCGCCACGCTCGATGTTCAGCGAGCGACCCTCGCCCGTGCCTGCAAACTTGGTCTGAAATTCGCCCAGCACCTTGCTCACGTCGATGTCCGCGAGCATGTCGAGGGTGACCTGCGGAGGCGTCGACCGAACCTCGAGCCCCAGCACTTCGTACTCGTCGAACTCTTGCCCTGCGGTAATGCTGGAGACGGTGCGCGGGATGTT
>JAGQIY010001360.1 GCA_020430865.1 Myxococcales bacterium | reverse complement strand
GCTGAGGTTCGGGCGCAGCGCGAAGGCTCGCTCAGCGACGCCGCGAACGGTCAGGTTGCTCAGACCGCTCCCATCGGACTTCGGCAGCGCCACGACGCTCACCAGCTCGGGGCTGACGCTCGGCTCGCCGCCAGGCGCCGCGACGCCCGGCGCGGCGCGCAGTGTCCCCAGCGCCTGCACGTCGATGCTCGAGGCCAGCTCAGAGTCACTCCCGGAGCGGAGCACGACGGCGACGTCTTCTCGCCCGCCGCTCGCCATCGCCCGCTCGGCTCCTGCCGCGAGCATCAACGCGCCCGCCAGGACGAATGTCACGAGCGCAACACCGCCTAGCGTCGCAAAGGCGGTAAGCCGACGCACGAACAAGCTTCGCAAGTTGTATTTGATCGCAAGCATCACATGTCCCCCATCTCAATTCCGCACGGTTTCATGCAACGCGCTTCAATGCGACCCCGACCCCAGCCCTTGCAGCGCTCCACGCTGGAGCCGCTGCGGCCAAGACACCGAGCAGCAGCGACAGCACGGCGCAGCCCGCCAGCGTCTCCGGGCGCACTTCGAACACGGGGAAGAACTGCGTGAGGTTCTCCTCGAAGAAGCGACCAACCCCGAGGTCTATCACGCACATCGAGAGAGCCGCCCCGATCGCCACGCCGATCAGCGACAAGAACACGCCCTCGAGCAGGATCAAGCGCATCACGTCCCTGGCGCCAAAACCCAGCGCTTTCAAGCTCGCATACTCCCTCGCGCGTTCTCGCACGGAAAGCCCCATGGCGTTGGCGAGCACCAGGAGCACGATCACCAAGATGGCCAGCGAGAGCAGCGTCACGACGTCGAGCACCGTGGAGACCATCCCCAAGAACCCCGACACGAAGGCGCGCTCGTCCTGGGTGAGCGTTTGGACGTCCGCATCGGCGTACAGCGCGTCCACGGCTCGCGCAGTCTCTTGCGGGTCTGCTCCGGGAGGCGTACGGCTCACCAGCCACCCCACTTGGTCGCGGCTCGTGCCCACGAGCGCTTCGTTCAGGCGCTCATAGCGAAACAGAAAGCTCTGGGTGTCCACCGCGCGGGAGCGAGAACCGTAGATGCCTGCCACGCGGAAAGACCAGGGCTCCCCTCCGGACGCGCTCGAGCTAGGGTAGATTGGACTCTCCAGCGTCACCCTATCGCCAACCTTCAGCCCAAGCTTGCGCGCGAGCCCTTGACCGATGATCGCCGCGTCGAGGTTGCTCTGAAAATCGCTCAGCGCCTGTTCGCTCAACGTCACCTCGTCGTACACGTCGAAGTAGGTGTCTGCGTCCACCGCGAGCGACTGAAAGAACTCATGCTCATGATTCGGCTCTCTGCCGCCAAACCACACCGCGTAGGTCACGCTCTCCACAAGGGGGCTCCCGTCGGCCCGCTTGGCGTTGGCGAGCCGTGCGACGTAGCGCTTGGGCAGCGACAGCACGAACGTGATCTTGTGACGCGTCACCAGGCGGTCCTGGCGCGAGACCTCTTTGGCACCGTCCCAGGATCGCTTCGCCGAATCCAGCGTCATGTAGATCAGCACGGAAACAGCGACCGCCAGCAGCGTCATCACGAAGCGCGCCTTGTTGCGCGTCACATTGCGCAGCGCGATGCGTCCCAGGCTGATGCCCGTTCCTCCGATCACGCCAGGACTCCCTTGTCCAGGCGACGGACCACGCCCGCGCACTCCGCCGCTGCGGGGTCGTGGGTCACCATCACGATGGTCTTGCCCAGCTCTTCGTTCAGCGTCTGAAACAGCGCCAGGATCTCGTCTGCGCTCTTGCGATCCAGGTCGCCTGTCGGCTCGTCGGCGACGATCAGCCGCGGGTCATGGACGATCGCGCGAGCGATGGCCACCCGCTGCTGCTGGCCACCGGAGAGCTCGCTCGGCAGGTGCCGCGCCCGGTCGCTCAAGCCTACGACCTCCAGCGCAAGCTCCGCCCGCCGCCGCCGCTCCTTGCGTGGAAGCGAGGTGAGCAGTAGCGGGAGCTCCACGTTCTCCACGGCGCTCAACACGGGAAGCAGGTTGTAGGTCTGGAACACGATACCCAGCTCCCGCGCGCGCCATTTCGCCAGCGCCGCGTCCCCCAAGCCCTCCAGCGCCGTGCCCGCAACCTCGACGCTGCCATGAGTTGGGCGATCCAGGCCAGCGACCAAGTTGAGCAGCGTGGACTTGCCAGATCCCGAAGGGCCCATCAGCGCCTCGAACGCGCCGCCAACGATGTCCAAGTCGATCCCGCTCAGCACCTTCACGACTTCAGCGCCGCGCACGTACTCCTTCGTTACCCCACGGATTTTTACCAAGGCCTCGACGCTGGACGAGTCCACGGGTGCGCCGCTGGTTTTGGGGGTGAGTAGCTCTGCTTGAATCATCTCGAAGCTCCTTCGTTGCACTCCACCCGGGCCGCCATGGCCGGGCGCAGCTCGCTCTGCGAGCCTTCCACTCGCAGGTAGACGGCGAGCGTCGCCTTCGCTCGATCGAGGCGCGGCGCGAGCCGCTCCACTTCAGCGATCAGTGGCTGCTCCGGACGGGCGTCCAGGCTCACCGCGCAGCGTTGACCGCTGCGCACCGAGCCAAGCTTGGCTTCTGCGACATCCGCGACGACCCGCAGCGAGTGGGCATCGTACAGCTCGATCAGCGACGGCTGCAGTGGGCCCGCGAGCTGTCCATCACCGGCCGGCGGAGCAGCGACGACGGCATCGAACGGCGCACGCAACAGGTACGCATCCCGCTCCAACCCCACTCGCTTCGCGCGAGCTTCGCTCGAGCGCACCTCGAATTTTTCTGCTCGGATATTCTTCGCCAGCTGGGTGTGCTCCGCCCGACGTCTGCGCAGCGTCTCGAGGCTCAACACGGATTCGTCCACCAGGCGCTGCTCGTGGGCGAGCAGGCGCTCGACCTCGACCTGCTCGGCGCGACGCACGGCAAGCTTGGCGCGAGATGCTCGGGCCTCGGCCCGCGCCACGTGGATGTCCTGCTCGAGCCAGCTCGCGTCCAGCTCCGCCATCACATCACCCTGCTTGACTCGCTGGCCCTCCCGGACGTGCACCTTGGCGATGGGCGCCGTGACGCGCGCGGTCAGCTTGGCCTCCCGAGTCGCTTCGACGCGCCCTACCGCCACCCAGGCGCGTCGCCCGGCTGGCTGCGGCGCCGCAGCCTCTGCCACGGAAGCAGGGGGTGGTGACTCGTGCGAGCGCCGCCCGGTGATGAAGCTCCTCACCCCCAGACCCGCCACCGAGACGCCCAAGGCCAGGCTCAGGGCGACCCAGGTCCTGCGCCGACGCGCCGTGGGCGCCGCCGCAGCCTCCGAGCGCTCGATCCTCAGCCCCGCGAGCCGCTGCCTGAGCTCTGAATTCTCGACTGCCACCGCCAACCTCTCACCAACCAAGATATCTTAGCTTCTAAATGATTTATCTTAGCTGTCAAAATAATATTTCGCACCACTACCCAAGTCCTGGAAATCTCCGAAGATCTGTACCGGCTCCGAGGTCAGGGCCAGACGACGTCTGTCCCATGCGGCGCTAGACCGGAGATATCTCGGTGACTAAAGTTCTCGTACGATGAGCAGAAAGCGCCTGGACGGCCCCATCGATCCCGAGCTGGCAAACCAGATGCACCGCAAGGCGTCGACCTACACGCTGCTGCTGCATCAGCTCATCGCAGAGCACCTCAAGCTGAACCCGACCGACCACAAGGTCCTCGACTTCATGCACACCGCGGGCCCCGAGCCGCCGCTGACGGCGGGACGCCTAGCAGACATCACGGGCCTCAGCAGCGGCGCCATCACGGGCGTGCTCGATCGACTGGAGAAGGGCCGCTTCATTCGCCGCGAGCGGGACCCCAAAGACCGACGCTCGGTCATCATCCGTTTCCTTCCGGATCGCATCCCCGACCTCGAAGCAGCCTTCGCGCCAATCGGCGAAGCATCGGAAGCGCTCTGGAAAGAGTACTCGCCCACCGAGCAAGCCTTGATCTACGACTACTTTCAACGAACGTTCGAGCTTGTTGAGAGGGAGGTGGCGCGCCTCAAAGGGATCAGCCCGAGCGCGCAACCCCAGAGCATCTCAGACTCCGATTGGGTGGCTCCGCGAGGAGACGCGCAGCGCGGCTTGCTCGAGTTCACCAACGGGACGAGTCGCTTGAACGTCTCGCGTGGGAGCGACACCGAGCTGGTACGAGCGAGCTTCGAGGGTGATGGGCCGAAGCTGGAGCACTCGGGCGAGCGAGTCCGCCTGCGCTATCCGCGCTCACTGCTCGCACTGCTCAAGAGCAAGGCCAGGCGAGGTGAGCTCAGGCTTTGCCCCGCGGTACCGTGGGATGTCCACGTCAACGGAGGCGTATCCGACGTGGAGTGCGAGCTTGCGGAGGTTCGGCTCGCAGGCTTCAAGCTGCGAGGGGGCGCGGAGCGTTTTCGCTTGGGCTTGGG
>JAGQIY010001359.1 GCA_020430865.1 Myxococcales bacterium | reverse complement strand
TCGCGGACCCGTACGCCATCACAGTGCTCGTCACGGACGTGCTGGAGTCGCTCGGTCTGAGGTACCTCATCGGTGGGAGCTTGGCGAGCTCCCTTCACGGAACCCCCAGGAGCACGAACGACGCTGACCTCGTGGCAGAGATCCCTGGGCGCCTGGTGGAGGACCTTGTGTCCGCGCTCGAAGATCGCTTCTACATCGACGCGGACATGATTCGTGACGCGATTGCTCGCGGGGCCTCCTTCAACCTGATCCACTATGAGACGGCGTTCAAGATCGACGTCTTCGTTCTCACCCGCGACGATCTCCTGCAAGAGGAGATGCGTCGGCGCGAGAGCCACGGTCTACCGCCATCCGGGGAGCGCAGCGCGTGGTTCGCTTCGGCGGAGGACACCATCCTCCAGAAGCTCGACTGGTACCGGAAGGGGGCAGGGATCTCGGAGAGGCAGTGGCGTGATCTCGCCGCTGAACTTCCCCCCGCCGCACGGACGGGTTGGTTAGGCCGACTCCTGATGGAGTGCGGAGCGTAATTCGAACTCCACTGGACTGACGAGACCAATCGTCGAGTGGAGTCGCTCGGTGTTGTAGAAGCCTTCGATGTAGCCGTCGACGAGTCGATGAGCGTCGATGAAGGTAGCGGGCGTGCGACCGTGGAGGCATTCGTGCTCGAGGGTCGCGAAGAAGCTCTCGGCCACCGCATTGTCCCAGCAGTCGCCCTTGCGGCTCATGCTGCGGATGGCACCGAGGGCGTTCAGCGCCTGGACATAGTCGTCGGATGCATAGGGGCTGCCGCGATCCGAGTGGTGAATGAGGCCGGGTCCGGGCGCGCGACTCGCGATCGCGCGTTGGAGCGCTGCGAGAGCGAGCATGGTGTCGTTGGCTTCGCTCATGGCCCAGCCCACGACTCGCCGGGCGAACAGGTCGAGGATGACCGCGAGGTAGACCCATCCGGTCAGCGTCCAGATCGCGGTCACGTCGGTCACCCAGACCCGGTTCGGTGCGTCGGCAGCGAAGTCACGCCCGAGGACGTTGGGGGCTACGCGATGCGTCTTCCGGCTGTCGGTGGTGGCCTTGTAGCGCTTGCGGCGACGGGCCTGGAGGCCCTCCTCCTGCATGATCGAGGCGACGGTCTTCTCAGACACGGTCTCCCCCATGCGCTTGAGCTGCGCTCGAACGCGGGGGCTCCCATAGGTCCCTTTGGACCGCTGGTGGGAAGCCTTCACCTTGAGGGCGAGATCGCAGCGACGACGCACTCGCTCGGAGGGCTCGCGCGCCTCCCAGTCGTAGTACCCGGACGAGGACACCTCGAGGGCACGGCACATCGAGCGCACCGAAAAGTTCGCCTTCTCCACCGCGATGAACTCGTAGCGCGCGCTCACGAGCTCTCCTTGGCGAAGAAGGCCGTTGCTTTTTTTAGGATGTCGCGCTCCTCGGTCACGCGCTTCAACTCACGCCGAAGCCGGACCAACTCCTCCCGCTCCTTCGTCGTCAGCGCGTCCGGCGTTCCGCCAACATCGTCCACCTCGGCCTGCTTGACCCAAGCTCGCACCGCCGTCTCGGTTAGATCTAGGCGGCGGGCAACATCGGCGATGCTCTCTCCACCTGCTCGGCAGAGGCGCACCACGTCAGCCTTGAACTCGGGCGTGAACCTTCGTCGCGCGCGACGCATCTTGGGATTGGGTTTCGATCGTGACATGGGACACTCCTTGCGCATTCTCGCGCGTCTTGGGGTGTCCGTGAAACGGGGTGAAGCTCACCTGGTAGTGGTTGCCGTCGAAGTGGACGTAGCCATAGCTGTCGATCAGCCGAAGGGCCAGCTCGCGATCGTCGTAGGGCCGCTCGGGCAGCGCGTTCAGGTGCTCGCGCTCCTCGAGCAGCACCTCGGCCGGCACCCGCTTGGTGGTGCGGTGCCGGCGTGGGTTGGCGCGGTGCTCGAGCCACCACCCGAGCGTGTCTTGCGCCTGCTCGAAGGTAGAAAGTGCGCCCATTCAGGAGCGATTCGATTCAGGGCCGCACCCACCCCAGAGCGCCAACGCCAGGGACCACGCGAGCACCCCTCCCACTCTCTTCTTGGAGATCGTCATGGGCTGTTTTCGCTTTGCAAGCGCTCAGCCAAAGAAGGGTGTCGCAAATTTCGTCGTCGCGACTCAGTCGTCGAGGGTCTTCGGCTTCTCTTGCTCGAGGCAGCCCTTGACGGTGTGCCACTCGCAGCCCTCGGTCACCGCACAGGTACGCTCCGGCAGATCGGCACAGGTCGGATCGGGGAGGGGATCCCGTTTGTGTGGTGGGGCGGGAGGCGGCGGCTCGGGTGCCGCCTCGGGCTCGGGCTCGGGCTGGGGCTCAGGCTCGGGCGGCGCAGGGACGGGCGCGGCCACGGGCGCGGGATCGACGGCAGGAGCGTCCGGCGGAGGCGCGCTGCAAGCGCAGCTCACGAAGGCGAGCAGGTACCAAGGTCGGGGCCGCATGCCTCGAAGCATAGAGCGCTCGGCGCCGCTCCGCCCAGCGACTTCCGTCGTCGACGCCCGCTTCCGCTACGCGTCGAAGCGGTCGGGAAGCACACGGCCGGCAGAGAGCGGCCGCCTTCCTAGGCGCGCTGTCAAGAGCGGCCCGAGCACCGACCAGATCTCGGGGTCGAAGGGCGAGGCCGCTGCCACTCTCAGCACTTGATGGGCTACCTCGCGGCGACGCGCGTGCGAGGCGTCGGCGACGGTGATCCTCCAGGGCGAGGGGACGGTCCGCCAGGGCGCGGGCAGGAGGTCTTCGGG
>JAGQIY010000146.1 GCA_020430865.1 Myxococcales bacterium | reverse complement strand
GGCGGCCTGGTGACTGGACTCGGACGCCCCACGGTCCCCGTCGACGATTCGCGATTGGAAGAGCACCTCTCCACCCATGTCGACGAGAGACTCCAGGCGGTTGCCGTCGGCAGCGAGCGAGTAGCTCATTGTGTCGGTGGTGTCCGAACAGACAAAGGTGATCACCGGGACCTCCAGTTCACGGGACAACCGCTCGGCGGCGCAGCCACCTTCGAGGAACTGCGCGATCTCGGTGCCGGCACCAAGCAGAAGCGGATCGCCAAGCACGACGGACGTCCAGTCATGCTCCTTCAGTCTGAAAACCCAGCAATAGATCTGTTCGGCAACAACGGCTCGCCCCAGCACGTCCTTGGACCACGTGGTCGCAATTCGAGAAATCCTGAACGCCACGTGCTCGACGGTGGTGCGAGCAAGAAGACTGCTGTGGTTGTGCTGGAAGTGTTCAACCCCACGGCGAAGCCGCCACGGAACATCGTGTGACTGGTACAAGCTGTCCTCCGTGATGGGAGCATAGCGCGGGCATCAAGGGTCGTCCGCCCAACGTCTCACGCTTCAGCTGCAAGCGCGAGAGGAAGGAGGCCGGAGGCCTCCGCCCGAGCGCGATTGTCTGCTGCAAGCGGTTGTTGGGTGGCCCTACGTCAACGAGCCCACCGGCCAGCGAGCGAGAGTTGCAGCGACGGCCTCGGCGATCCGTTGGGTCGTGGGAGTTGGAGATTCGAAGTGGGCGCCGAACGCTGCTGCGAGACTGCTCAAGCCTCGCTCGTCGAGCGAATCCAGCAACTCTGGGGTCACGTCTGTGCCCAGAGCCGACCATACGGCCTCGCAACACTCGTGCGGGCTCAAATCGGCGAACGGAATTGGAGGCGACACCGCATCGCTGAAGCACTCCCCCATCGCGGTGAGGAACCCTGCGTAGGCCTGGTCGTCTCGCACTGGTCCGCCCAACGTCTCACGGTTGAGCTGCAAGCGCGAGAGGAAGGAGGCCAAAGGCCTCCGCCCGAGCGCGATTGTCTGCTCCAACCGCTTGTTGCACTGCGTTCGGGGTGGAGGATGGCGGCCCGAGCATCGTGCTCTCGAGAGGCTACAGGCCCACGCCGCGAGAGGCCAGTCGCCTTAGAAGGGTCGGCCGCCAAGACGACGGTCGAGAGGCGCCCAGCCCGCTCTCGGTTCGGGCGTAGAATGGCGGGGAGCGGGCCACGAAAGCAAGGCGCTTCCGCCTGGGCCCCTGACAAGGCGGCGCTTCAGGGCGGCCGTTGCTCGAGGTCGCGGCGGGCAGCGCAGGCCGAGCGCAATCACGCCGCCGAGGCCCCGGGGGCAACCACATCGCCGACGTGTTGCTCGATCTTCTGCGCGGCGTCGGCGGCGAAACGCGTCGATGCGCGGGACCGCGCCCGAGGCGTCGACTCCATCGCTCCTACGCCTGTGCAACAACGTACTCTACTGTCTTCATCCGCGCACTATCCAGCCGCTGGCGGGGCCGGAGGTGTGGGTGACCTCCGTGAAGTCGCGGTGG
>JAGQIY010000145.1 GCA_020430865.1 Myxococcales bacterium | reverse complement strand
TCGGACGACGCTTGGTCACAAATCAGGCGAGTGGCTCAGTTCCATGAGTGCGAGAGTCTCTTGCTAGGGCTCGGACAAGTTCCCTCGGGAAAGAACACGCTCAGCCCTGAACTGGAGCAGCTGATCGATGACGTCGACTGCGACGTCGGGATACTCCGCGCGCCGAGTGGCTGGGCGCTGACTTCCGCGAACCGCATTCTCGTCCCTATCGGCGGAAGGGGGGAGGAGCACCGACTGCGAGCTCGCATACTCGGAAGCCTTTGCCGCACTGGGCAGCGCGACGTGCGCTTCATCACGGTGCTACCCGCTGACGCAACCGACACAGATTGCGAAGCCGCGGAAGCGCGCGTACGGCGTTTGGCAACGAGTCAAACCTCGGGCTCAGCGACGGTTGAAGTCGTTCGCGACGATGACCCGACCGCCGCGTTGAAGCGGGCCGCAGCCACGGCGGACCTGGTGGTTCTTGGGCTGCGGAACGATGGTGGTCGCCGGAAGGTCGTCAGTCGCGTCGCGCTCGCGATCGCCAGCGATGCACCGAGCGCCACGTTACTCCTGAGCAGCAGGCGCTCGCTCGGTCATCGCCACCTCTACGACCCGATTCGCGGAGTGATGGATGCGATCGGCCCGACGCAAAGGAACCAGGTCAGTTGATCACCATCAACCCGCAAGCGCACGAAGCCCGCTCCGTCGGACCCACACGCACAGGCCAACGAGCACCGTCGCACGCGCTGTGCCGAGCAAGTCTCCCGACATGACCCATTCGTCGACACCCCATCGCACTAGCAGAGCAGCAATCGCCACCGGTATCGCTCTCGCCACGAGACTCCGGAGGCGCCGGCTCGAAGTGAATGCATCCCCGGCGACGGTAAGCACATGACCCAGCGCCACCAGCTCCACCAAACGCAGACCTGTCTGGATCCCCACGGCAAATCCCGTGGTCCCGCCACGAGCGTTGATCGCCAAAGTCACGAGGTGAACCAGATTGCCAATCGCGGCGAAACACGCAGCAACAATCAACAGAATGATGCGCGGCCGAAGGCGCTGACTATCCATCTTCACGAACAGGTATCCCTCTTCACAAGCGGAGCATACTCAGAATGACATCATAACGAAATCATCAGCAGTCACTCGCGACAGCAATCAACAAGCCACCTCATCCATTTCCGCGCGACATCAAATCGTCTGCGGCAACGGTTCGATCCGCGCATCGTTTACTTGGACAAGCGTCCCAGACCGAAATCGGTCTTCCGAATAACTGCAGAGCCCAGAGAACCCATGTCTCAAACTTCACGCACCGTGAGCACGATCTCCAATCGAGGTCCGGTCATCTTCGTGCTCCTGACGTGTGCGCTGTCGTGGATCCCGTGCGTGCTGCTGGGTCAGGTCTGGACGCGAGATGTGCCCCAGCCGCTACGCTTCCTCATCGTTTCAATCATATACGGCGTATCCATGGGCTGGCAGCCTCTGGTCGCCGTATGGATCGTCCGACGCTTTATCGATCGTGGGTGGCTCGACGATGTCCTGACGACGGCCCGTTCGCCGTACTTCGTACTCGCCGCGATCGCACCTCCGGTGCTCGCTGGAACCGCAATGGGGA
>JAGQIY010001358.1 GCA_020430865.1 Myxococcales bacterium | reverse complement strand
TGCCTCTGGCGGCCGCGCGGCGCTTTGTCTGGAGTTTTCCCGCGGTAACAGACGCGAGTAGCGGTCCGGGCACGCACGTGCGACCCAACCCACATGGGAACGAAGACGATACTCGCCAGCTGTCTGTGTCTGCTCCTGGGTGCCTGTGGGGGGGAGAGCATCAACGACTCGGCGAGCGGTGGCAGCGCTGGCGCCGGGGGCAGCGGTCAAGGCGGTAGTGGGCAGGGTGGCAGCGGCCAGGGCGGCAGTGGCCAAGGTGCCAGCGGCGGATCTGGAGCCACGGGCGGCGTGGCCAACTCGGCGTCGCTTCGTGTCGGGCCGTTCAAGACCGATCCAGGCGACGAACAGACTCAGTGTGTGATTCTGGATCTGGGCAACCAAGCGCCAGGCGTCATCCGCAGTGTCCGCACCAAGCTCAGCGAAGGCAGCCACCATCTGATCATCTCCACCTCGAGCGCGGAACCCCACGCACCGGAACCGTGCGGTGCCTTCACCCACCCGGACGGGGCGCTGTTCATCGCCGAGAAGCAAGAGGCCGAACTCGTATATCCCCAGGGAACTGGTGTTCAGGTCCACGAGCATCAGAGCATCGCGCTCGAGCTGCACTACATCAACTATTTCAGCGATGCGCCGGAGGACATCTGGGGTGACATCGAGTTCGAGCTCGCGCCGGCAGACACCGGGCTGCGATCGGTGCAGTTCCTGTTCACCGGGGAACTCAGCATCTACTTGCCGGCGCATACCCAGCAGGTAGTGGAGGGAGACTACCCGCTCACGCCCGGCGCCGAGCTGGTCGCGCTGACATCACACACCCACGCCCTGGGAACTCGAGCCACGATCGAGCTGACGCACGCCGATGGCTCGCGTGAGATGGTCCACGAATCCACGGACTGGGACTCACCCCCGTTCGATACCTGGGATCCGGGGCTCGAGATCGCCGCAGGGGATCGGCTGCACCTGAAGTGCGAGTACGACAACTACACGGACAAGGACGTGAGCTTCGGCACCGGATTCAACGACGAGATGTGCTTCTTGTGGGCGCACTACCTCGACCCTCAGTAGCAGTGCTGGGGGCGCTCTGGCGGCGCCCCCAACCGTCGTGAGGCTAGCTCACCACTCGTTGTCGATGGCCGAGGGGGTCTCTGGCTCGTTGGCCTCGGGGGGAGGGGAGGCGGTGTCACTGGGCGGCTCGGCGCTGCCACCGCCCTCGGCGCTGTCACCGCCCTCGGCGCTGCCACCGCCCTCGGCGGCGTCGCTCGACAGCTCTGCGCCGCCGAGGGGCAGGCCCGGGATCGGAATGCGCAAGGCGCCGCCGTCTCGGGCCGCCAGCAAGCTCAGCGCCTTCTGAAAGAAGCCGCGCAGGAACGCAAGCTCACTCGGCGGATCCGTGATCAGCCCGCGAGCTTCGATCATCCGCATGGCGGCGACGACCTCCAGCGCAGCCTGCTCGCCTTCTCGTGCGAGCACGCTCAGCGCGGCGTCCTTCATGTTGCGCAGCAGCTCTTCGCGGCGCTGCGGAGAGAAGTATCGATCCGTCGCCTCCAGCAGCTTGGCCTCGAGGGTCTGGTTCAGCTTCTCCTGGTCTGGCTCGACGCCTGGGCTCAACGTCTTGCCGACTTCCATCAGCAGCTCATCGACCGCGGGCTTGGTGGGAAACCACGAGCGAAACTCCGGCAGACGATGCAGGTCTCCGGACGACTCCGCGAGTTCGCGCGCGTCTTCCGCGCTGAGCTCCAAGCCCTCCTCGTCGAAGGGGTGGGTGGGGACCTGGTCCGGCGCTGGTTCGATCAGCTCAGCGGCACGCTTCAAGCCCAGCGGTTCTGGCGTGGAGTTCCTGCTGTGCGACGCGCGGCACCCCGCCAGCCGGGCGCGAGCCCACTCGAGCGGCACCTTCACCGGCCTGTACCCCGCGCCGGGGATCAGCTTGTCCATCGCCTCGCGCAACGCGCTCGCGGAGAACTCGCCAGTTTCTATGCGGAAAATTCCGGCGCCATCTCGGGCGAAGGCGAAGCACGCCTTGTAGCGCCCGGCCGGCTCGCGGGTCGCGATGATGATGGCTACCGTCCCGGCGGCGTCGGGTGCCATCAGCCAGGCCTCCCAGCTGCGCTGGGCGGTCTGCTTGGTCGGTCGCGCTACCCGCTTGCCCTTGGGGATGTTGACCCCCCGCGCCTTGAGCACGTTGAGTCCGCGCCGCGCGCTCTTGCGCCACGGTCCTTGAGCGCTGTCGGCGGCTACCAGGACGGCTTCGGCGTTGCCCGCGGCTACCCAGGCGTCGATCAGTCTGGGGGCGTCATCGCCCGCAGCGCTCAGCGCAGCCAGCGCCTGATCCGCGTTCGCACCGACCTGCTGGTCGGAGAAGGTCGTCTGTGACTTGCTCATCGTTGCTCCGTGTTGTCTGCGGTCGCTGCAGTGCCTCAGCGAGGTACAGCGCCTGCAGTGCTAATCCGCCGTGACGCGTGCGATGGCGTCGATTTCCACGCGGACGCCCTTGGGGAGTCCGGCGACCTGGACGGTCGCGCGTGCTGGCGGTTCCTTGTCGAAGTAAGTCGCGTAGACCTCGTTCACTTGCGTGAAGTCAGCCATATCCATAAGGTAAATAGTCGTCTTGACGACGTGCTCGAAGTTGCACCCCGCGGCGTTCAGGACGGCTCTCAGGTTCTCCATCACCTGCCGGGTCTCGTCTGCGACGCTGCCGTCCACCAGCTGGCCGCTGCTGGGGTCGAGGGGGATCTGACCGCTGAGAAACAGCAAGTCCCCGCTCCTGACCGCCTGGCTGTACGGACCGATGGCCGCAGGTGCCTCGCTGGTTCGGATGCTCTGGCGGGTGATCTTCTGACTCATGGCGACGGATCCTGGCCCTTGCGTGCCCATCGAAGCAAGCGCATCTCTCTCAATCGATGCTCCGGCGGCCGTCGATCGCGCGCCCCAGGGTGATCATGTCCGCGAACTCCAGATCGCCGCCGTGGGGGACGCCGCTGGCGATCCGGGAGAGCCGAACGCGGGTGCCAAGCTCGCGGGCGAGCAGCAGGGCAGTCGCTTCACCGTCCACCGATGGCGGGGTGGCGACGATGATCTCCTCGACGCCGTCCTGCTCGATGCGCCGTGAGAGATCCGCGAGCGGTAGATCGTCGGGTCCCACCCCATCCAGCGGGGAGAGCAGCTTGCCCAGCACGAAGTAGCGCCCGCGCATCGCGCCGCTGCGCTCCACGGCGAGCAGATCCTGCACGCGCGCGACCACGCACAGCAGTCTGCCATCACGCCGCGGATCCCGGCACACGCCGCACTCCGCGTGTCCGCCATCATCCACCTCCGCGATGTTGCCGCAGCGCTCGCACGGGCGAATGCGCTCCATCAGACTCACCAGCTCCGCGCCAAGGCGGGGAGCGAGGTCACCGCCATCGCCAATCAGGTGCAGGGCGAAGCGCTGAGCGGTCTTCTCGCCCACGCCGGGGAGGCGTGCCAGGAGGTGGACGAGGCGCGAGAGCGCGTCGGGGATCATCAGGTCATTCCGGGCAGGCGCAGGCCGCCCGTCACCTTGTCGTACTCCGACTGCGCGAGCTTGTCGGCGGCCTCGAGGGCTGAGTTCACGGTGGCGACCACGGCGTCGAGGGTCAGCTCCAGACCCTCGCTGGCGACGAACTCAGGGTCGACCTCGATACGCCGCAAGCGACCTTCACAGGTCACAGTCACCTGGATCTTGTCGCCCAGGCCCTGGTGCTTGACCTCGTGCTCCTTCAGCTCGTTGCGTCGCGCCTCGAGCTTGCGCTGCAGGCGCGCGGCCTGTCGCATCATCTCTCCGCCGGCCATGCCCGGCCCTCCCCGCGACTGCTTCTTCATGGCTACGGGTTTTGCCGTTCAGAGGCCGCCAAGGCAAGGCTTCAGCACGCGTTTCATTCGTAGGGCAGCACGCGCTTCACCCGCGCCCCCAGCGTGCGCTCGGCAGCCTTCACCAGGGGGTGATTTCTTGCCCGCTCGATCGCCTCCAGACGCTCGCGCTCCCGTCGCTCCGCCTCCAGCGTCGCCACCGTATGTAGTGGCGTGTCCGCCAGCTCGAACTGGAACTCCAGATCCGGGACGCGTCCAAACAGCTTCTCCCCGTACGTCAGGATTGCCGCCTTCGACTCCTGGGAGTCCGCCCGGCCGCGGAACACCGTGTGGCGATCGAAGCCGAGCACGATGCGTTCGGCGCCGAGCTCGATCAGGATGGCGTGGTTCAACACCGCAGCCAGATCGGCGCGATCGCCGCGCATGGGCTCCAGCAATGCGGCCCACGTCTGCAGCTTCTTCAGGTGGTCGGCGTCCGGGGGAGGGAGCTTTCGGGCACGCGCCAAGATCTCCTCCAGGTCGACGTCAGCGGCGTCCTTCTCTGGCTTCTTGGCTGGCTGTGTCGTCCGCCGCTCTTCC